>DATENJ010000227.1:0-13570 GCA_035275125.1 Actinomycetes bacterium
ATGGCGGTCTGCCTGCTGGCCCTGGTGGTCGCGTTCGTCCTGGTCAGGCAGGTGCTGGCCGCCGACCAGGGCACCGACAAGATGCGCGAGATCGCCCGCGCCATCCAGGAGGGCAGCCGCGCCTACCTGAGCCGGCAGTTCCGCACCCTGGCCGTGTTCGTCGCCCTCCTCTTCTTCCTCCTCCTGCTGCTGGAGGCCAACTCCGGCGCGGTGCGGATCGGCCGCTCGGTCGCCTTCCTGGTCGGGGCCGTGTTCTCCGCCCTGGCCGGCTACACCGGCATGCAGCTGGCCGTGCGGGCCAACGTGCGGGTCGCGGCCGCGGCCGACGAAGGGGGGCTGCTCAAGGCCATGCCGATCGCCTTCCGGGCCGGCGGGGTGGCCGGGATGTTCGTGGTCGGGCTGGGCCTGCTCGGCGCCGCCGGGGTGGTCCTCATCTACCAGGGCGACGCGGCCAGCGTGCTGTTCGGGTTCGGCTTCGGGGCGGCCCTGCTGGCCATGTTCATGCGGGTCGGCGGGGGCATCTTCACCAAGGCGGCCGACGTCGGGGCCGACCTGGTCGGCAAGGTCGAGCAGTCGATCCCCGAGGACGACCCCCGCAACGCGGCCACCATCGCCGACAACGTTGGCGACAACGTCGGCGACTGCGCCGGCATGGCCGCCGACCTGTTCGAGTCCTTCGAGGTGACCCTGGTCGCGGCCATCGTGCTCGGCCTGGCCGCGTTCCCCGACCGGCCCGAGGTCGGGCTGCTGTTCCCGCTGATCGTGCAGGCCATCGGGATCGTCTCCTCGATCGCCGGGATCTACCTGGTCCGGCCGCGCTCGGAGTCCGAGAGCGGCATGCGCACCATCAACCGCGGGTTCTTCGCCTCGGCCGCCATCTCGCTGGTGCTGGTCGCGATCGCCTCGATCGTCTACGTCGAGGACTGGCGGCCGGTGGCCGCGGTCGCCCTCGGGCTCGCCCTCTCCACCGTGATCCAGCTGATGACCGCCTACTACACCGCGACCGAGTACAAGCCGGTGCGGGAGATCGCCGAGGCGTCCGAGACCGGGCCGGCCACCACCATCCTGTCCGGGTTCTCCACCGGCCTCGAGGCGTCGGTCTACGCCATCCTGGCCGTCGTCGGGGCGATCGTCGGGGCCGTGATCATCGGCAGCGGCGAGGGCCTCGACTTCCAGCTCTACATGATCTCGCTGGCCGGCATGGGCATGCTCACCACCGTCGGCGTGGTCGTCTCCATGGACACCTTCGGGCCGATCAGCGACAACGCTCAGGGCATCGCCGAGATGTCGGGCGACATCGGGCCTCGGGGGGCCGAGGTGCTGACCTCCCTGGACGCGGTCGGCAACACCACCAAGGCGATCACCAAGGGCGTGGCCATCGCCACCGCCGTGCTGGCCGCGACCAGCCTGTTCGGCTCGTTCCGCCAGGCCCTCCTCACCGCCGGCCTGCCCCTCGACAGCGTCGACATCCCGATCGACCAGCCCGGTGTCCTGGTCGGCCTGCTGATCGGCGGGTCGGTGGCGTTCATGTTCTCGGCCCAGGCGATCCGGGCCGTTGGCCGGGCCGCGGGCCGGGTGGTGTTCGAGGTCCGCAAGCAGTTCCGCGAGCACCCCGGGATCATGACCTACGACGAGCGCCCCGACTACGGCGCCGTGGTCGACATCTGCACCAGGGACTCGCTGCGCGAGCTACTGACCCCGGGGCTGCTGGCGGTGCTGGCCCCGATCGCCACCGGGTTCCTGTTCGAGTCGGCCGCCCTCGGCGCCTACCTGGCCGGGGCCATCCTGACCGGGCAGCTGCTGGCGGTCATGCTGTCGGTGTCCGGGGGCGCCTGGGACAACGCCAAGAAGTACGTCGAGGACGGCCATCACGGCGGCAAGAACTCCGAGCCCCACAAGGCGACCGTGATCGGCGACACCGTCGGCGACCCGTTCAAGGACACCGCCGGCCCGGCCCTGAACCCCCTGATCAAGGTGATGAACCTGGTCGCGGTGCTGATCGCCCCGACCGTTGTCGCCCTCTCCGACGACGAGCTGCTGCGGTTCGGGATCGCCGTTGTGGCCGTGGCCGTGCTCGGCTGGGCGCTGTGGCGCTCCAGCCGCATGGGCGGGGTCACCATGGCCACTCAGGCCGACGAGCCGCCGCTGCCCAACCAGCCGGACCCCCACCCGACGACCTCGACACCGTCCCCCTGAGCGGCCGGCCAATCCGGGCTGTGGACGGCCCGGTGTACGGTCATCAGGAATACGGGAGGCTGTTCCGGCCTTGACAGAACAGGCGGGCGGTCGGCAACACTACGCCGTTCCACCCGATCTCCCCACGATGAACAAAGGATCTCCATTGGCACGCAACCTGGTCGTGGTCGAGTCGCCGGCCAAGGCGAAGACCATCGGCAAGTACCTGGGCAAGGACTACGACGTGGTCGCCTCGATGGGCCACGTCCGTGACCTGCCCAAGTCCGACTTTGCGGTGGACATCAACGGCGGCGTCACCGTCACCTACGAAGTGACCCAGAAGGGCAAGAAGGTCGTCTCCAACATCCGCAAGGCCGCCAAGGCGGCCGACCTGGTGTTCCTCGCCACCGACCCCGACCGCGAGGGCGAGGCGATCGCCTGGCACATCGCCGAGGCGGCCAAGCTGACCGCCGCCTCGACCCGGCGGGTCACCTTCACCGAGATCACCGCCGACGCGGTCCGGCGGGCCTTCGCCGACCCCAGAGACATCGACGACCGCCTGGTCGACGCCCAGCAGGCTCGTCGGGTGGTCGACCGGATCGTCGGCTACAAGCTGTCGCCGGTGCTGTGGCGCAAGGTCAGGGCCGGCCTGTCAGCCGGCCGGGTCCAGTCGGCCGCGCTGAAGATGATCGTCGACCGCGAGCGCGAGATCGACGCCTTCCAGTCCCGCGAGTACTGGAGCCTCGAGGCCGACCTGGCCACCGAGGCCGAGGAGGGCGTCCACGCTCGCTACCCGGTGGGCGAGAAGCAGAAGTTCGTCCTCGGTGACGAGGGCTCGGCCACCGCCGCCGCCGAGGCGTCGCGGGCCGCCACCTGGACGGTCGCCCGGGTCGACAAGAGTGAGCGCAAGCGCAGCGCCGCGCCGCCGTTCATCACCTCAACCCTGCAGCAGGAGGCCTCCCGCAAGCTCGGCTTCTCCTCCAAGCGGACCATGGCCGTGGCCCAGCAGCTGTACGAGGGGATCGAGCTGCCGGGCGAGGGCTCGGTCGGGCTCATCACCTATATGCGTACCGACTCCCCGGCCCTGTCCTCGGCCGCCCAGGACGACATCGGCGCCCTGGTCGCCGAGCGCTACGGCCGCAACTACGTCAAGCGCACCCAGTACAAGGCCAAGGCCAAGCAGGCCCAGGAGGCTCACGAGGGGATCCGGCCGACCGTGGTCGCCCGCACCCCCGAGGCGGTCGCCGCCCATCTCGACCCGGCCCAGCGCAGGCTGTACGAGCTGATCTGGAAGCGGGCCGTCGCCTCGCAGATGGCCCAGGCCCTGTACGACCAGACCAGCGTCGACATCAAGGCCGGGGAGCTGATCTTCCGGGCCACCGGGTCGGTGCTGCGCTTCGACGGGTTCGTCCGTGTGTACCTGGAGGGCCGCGACGACGACGTCGAGGAGGAGGCCGGCACCCTTCCCGAGCTGACCGTCGGGCAGGTCCTACGGCTGGTCGAGCTCACCCCGGAGCAGCACTTCACCGAGCCGCCGCCCCGCTACACCGAGGCCAGCCTGGTCAAGGCGCTGGAGGAGCACGGCATCGGCCGGCCCTCGACCTACTCGCCGACCATCTCGACCCTGATGGACCGCAAGTACGTGCGGCTGGACCGCAAGCGGTTCCACCCCGAGGACGTCGGCATCGTGGTCACCGACCTGCTCGCCGACGTCTTCCCCAAGGTCATCGACCTCGGCTTCACCGCCGAGATGGAAGAGGACCTCGACCGCATCGCCAGCGGGGCCAAGCCGTGGGAGCCCCTGGTCAAGACCTTCTTCGAGGAGGTCGAGGGGACCATCGCCGAGCGCCAGGAGAAGGTGTCGCGGCCCGAGGAGGCGACCGACGAGGTCTGTCCCACCTGTGGCGAGGAGACCGGGGCCAAGCTGGTCCGCAAGTGGGGCCGCTACGGCTGGTTCCTGTCCTGCAGCCGCTACCCGGACTGCAAGTACCGGCGCAACGCCAACCAGTCGGCCGAGCAGGCCGCCGAGCAGGCCGAGCCTGAGCTGACCGACGTGCCCTGCCCCAAGTGCGGCAAGCCGATGATCAAGCGCAGCGGGCGGTTCGGGCCGTTCCTTGGCTGCTCCGACTACCCCAAGTGCAAGGGCATCAAGAACCTGGGCGAGCAGTCGTACGGGACCTGCCCCAAGTGCGGGCAGGGCGAGATCGTCTCCAAGCGGACCAAGCGCGGCAAGACCTTCTACAGCTGCAACCGCTACCCGGACTGCGACTTCGCCCTCTGGCAGGCGCCACTGTCCCAGCCCTGCCCGAGCTGCGGCAGCCTGCTCGCCCCGGACAAGGACCCGAACACCGCCACCTGCGCCAAGTGCGGCACCCAGGTCCGGGTGTCCGAGCTCGTCACCGTCTGATCCGGCTGTCCGATGGGTGACCCGGGCCGCCTGATCGCCTTCGAGGGGGTCGAGGGGTCCGGCAAGTCCACCCAGCTGGAGCTGCTCCGGCGGGCCCTGGGGGGCCGGGAGGTCGTCGTCACCCGTGAACCGGGTGGCACCCCGGCGGGGGAGCGGGTCCGGGCCCTGCTGCTCGACCCCGGGGTGGAGCTGTCCCCGCGGGCCGAGGCGCTGTTGTTCGCGGCCGCCAGGGCCGAGCTCGTCGAAGCGGTGATCCGCCCGGCCCTGGAGCGGGGCGCGGTCGTCCTCTGCGACCGCTACCTGGACTCGTCTCTTGCCTACCAGGGCGCCGCCCGCGGGCTGGGCCAGGGCCCGGTCGAGGAGGTCAACCGGTTCGCCACCGGCGGGCTACTGCCCGACTTGGTCGTGCTGCTCGACCTCGACCCAGCATCCGGCCTGCGCCGCCGCGCCGGCCAGCTGGACCGGATCGAGGCCCAGGACCTCGACTTCCACCGCCGTGTCCGCCAGGCATTCCGCGACCTGGCCGCCGCCGACCCCGAGCGCTTCGCCGTGGTCGACGCGGCCGCCCCCGTCCCCGAGGTCGCCGCCCACGTCCAGGCGGCCGTCCTCGCGCTCCTGGAGGGGTCCGCCGGGGCGGCACCCCTCCGGGGTTCCTCGGTGGGTCGGGAGGGGCCATGAGCTCGATCTGGGACATGGTCGTGGGGCACGACGAGGCGGTGGCCATGCTCAAGGACGCGGTGGCCGGAGACCGGGTCACCCACGCCTGGCTGTTCACCGGCCCCCCCGGGATCGGCAAGCTCCATACGGCCAGAGTGTTCGCCGCCGCCCTGAACTGCCCGGCCGGCGGCGACGGCACCTGCGACACCTGCCGGCGCATCCTCCGGGGCGTCCATCCCGACGTCCACCTGATCGTCCCTGAAGGCGACAACCTGCTGGTCGAGGACGTCCGCGCCGTCCGCGAGGAGGCCTCCCGCACCCACCACGAGGCCAAGACCGCCGTGTTCATCCTCGACGAGGCCGACAGGATGACCGAGGCCGCCGCCAACGCCCTCCTCAAGGTCCTCGAGGAGCCGCCCCCCGAGGTGGTGTTCATCCTCGTCGTCCGCAGCGCCGAAGCCCTCGTCGGCACCGTCCCCTCCCGAGCCCGCACCCTGCCGTTCGTCAGCCTGTCCCTGACCGAGCTGACCGCCGCGCTCGACGACGACCTCCAGCTCGTCCCCGACCAGACCACCTGGGCAGCCGCGGCCAGCCACGGCCGCCTGGCCAGAGCCAGATCCCTCCTCACCGACGAGGCCGCCCGAACCCGCCGCTCCACCGTCCTCGACCTCCCCGAACGCCTGGCCAGCGGCCAGCCCTCCGACGCCCTGGCCGCCGCCGCCACCGTGGTCGCCATCGCCGACGAGGTCGCCGCCGCCGCCAGATCCCGCCAGGAACGCGAGGTAGCCGAGCTCGAGGAAGCCTTCGGCACCGGCCGGGGCACCGGCGCCCTCCGCAAGCGCCTGGAAACCCGCCACCGCCGCGAACTGCGGCGAGTCCGCTTCGACGCCATCCGCGACTCCCTCGCCGACCTCCTCGGCGCCTACCGCGACATCGCCCTCCTGGCGGTTGTCCCCCCCAGCGACGGTCGAAGTTCCGAGGGACCCCAAGGGGCCGAGGCGGCCTGGGTCCCCGGGGAGGCCCCCTTGGTCCACCCCGACAAGGCCGGGACGTTCACCCGCCTAGCCGCCAGGATCGACCCAGCCACCGCCCTCCGCGCCGCCAGCGCGATCGAAGAGGCCGACCGCCGCCTCGCCATCGGCGCCGCCCCCCTCCTCACCCTCGAAGCCGCCTTCCTCTCAGTCCAGGCCGCCCTCCGAGGACCCGCCATCCCCATCAACCGCCTCGCCATCCGCCGCTGAGCACCACCCACACCCTGACCCGATCACCCTGGCCCACCCCAACGCCCTTCGGTACACTCCGCCTTCGCGCCGACCAGTAGTTCGGCCACCCACCAGCCCGAGTGGCGTAGTGGTAGCGCATCCGACTCGTAATCGGAAGGTCGTCGGTTCGAATCCGACCTCGGGCTCCAAAACCGCAGGTCAGGGGGCATTTATGCGACTACTGACTGTGCGACCGCGACGGGCGGTCATTCCTTTGGGCGGGATCATCACGCCGTAGGGTGCAGCCCGTCTTCCTACGGAGGATGAACAGGAGCTTCAGGCGGGTCAGGACGCAGGCCCGCGCCAGTCCAGGCAGACCACGGTGAGGTCGTCGGCCAGGTCACCGGCGCGGTGGGCGATCACCTCTTGGACGACCAGCCGCGTCACCTCATAGGGCGCGACCTCCTGGCTGGTCCGTAACAGTTCGTCCAGCCGGCTGGCCCCAAAGGCCGACCCGTCCTCCGGGGCCGCCTCCAACACCCCGTCGCTCAGTAGCACCAGCCGATCCCCCGGCTCCAGCGCGAGCCGTTGCACCTGGTAGATCGTCTCGGAGTCCACGCCTAGAGGCAGGTCGGCATCCAACCCGACCGGTTCGACCCGGCCGCCGCGGACCAGCCGGGGCAGCGGATGACCGGCGTTGATGACCGCCCCGGTCCCCCCCGGCAGATCCAGCCGCAACACCTGTCCGGTGACGAACCGCTCCCCGCCGAACTGCTGATGCAGCGCCCGGTTGGCGTGGTCGGCCTGCTCCAGCAGCCCCGCCCGGCGGCGGCGGGCGTTGCGCAGCGCAGCCACGGCCAGTCCGGCCAGGAGGGCCGCCTGCAGCCCATGGCCCATCGCGTCGGTCACCGACACCGTCAGCGCCTGCGGCTGGGCGGCGTAGTCGAAGGTGTCGCCACCGACGTCATAGGCCGGTTCCAGCGTCCCCGCCACCACATACTCCGGCGCCGTCAGGGCCAGCCGTGGCAGCAGCTCCCACTGAATCTCGGCCGGCAGGCTGAGCGGCCGACCGCGCCGGGCCAACTCCACCTCGTCGGTGGCCCGGCCGGCCGCGGCCAGGGCGAACGCCAGCACCATGGCGACCTGCTCCAACTCGCCAACCAGCTCACGGCTCGGCTCGCCCGTCAGCCGTACATCCAGGACCCCGAATCGTTCGCCGGCCAGGGTGACCGGCACACACGCCCGCCAGCCCAGCTGGACCCGACCGACCCGGGCCGCCTGGGTCTGGTAGGCCACCCCGGCCTCGCCCTGGTCGACCCGCTCCTGCCCCAACGGCGGCCCGTGATAGGCCCCGAAGGGGCTGAGCAGCTCCTGCCCGTAGTCGACCAGCAGCAGGTTCACCGCCTCGAGCCCCTCAGCCTCGGCCAGGTAGCCGCGGGCCACCTCCAGCAATTGAAATGGCGGGCTGGTGCCAAGCTGGCGGACCAGCTTCCCCAGATCAGTCCTGCGATCGACCACGGCCGCACTCTACCTGGCCACCAGGCCCGCCCGACCCCACAAGAGCCTTCTACCGACGCGACGGCTCGCCCTCGGGCGGTGCTGTGGTCGGACGCCGACTGGGGTCGGCCGGGTTTGCGCAGATTCGCTACCGGGGAGACCTTGGTTGCTTGCTGCTGACGATGCCCGTCCACCCGGCCCTCGTGGACGACCAGTCCAACGAGGTGCCCGGTGACCACCACCATCCCCTTGCTTGGCGACCATGCGGTCGTTGACGTCCGCCCCGGCGACCAGGACGCCGCGAACACCGTCGAGGAGTGGCTGAAGGACTACGCCACCAGCCGCGACCCCCGGTTGCGGGAGCGGATCATCTTGGCCTATCTGGGGCTGGCCGACCGGCTGGCCGGCCGGTTCCGCGAGAGCCGCGGGACCACGCCCGAGGACCTGCGCCAGACCGCCCGGGCGGGGCTGATCGCCGCCGTCGACCGCTATGACCCTGGCTTCGGCAACCCGTTCGTCCCCTACGCCGTGGCCTGTGTGGTCGGTGAGCTCAAACGCCACCTGCGTGACACCAGCTGGCGGCTGCACGTGCCCCGTCCGCTCCAGGAACAGGCCCGGCGGCTGTCCCAGGCGGCCGATGAGCTCCACCAGCGCCTGGGCCGCTCACCGACCAGCAGCGAGTTGGCCGAGCGCCTGGAGGTGGGCGAGGAGGAGGTCCTTGAGGCGCTGGCGGCCGCGGGCAGCCGCCGCGAGGTGTCGCTTGACCAGCCAGTCGGCAGCGACCTGGACGGTTCGCTCGGCGATCTGGTGGCCGCCCCGGCGGCCAGGGAGGAACCGGAGGACCTGCTGGCCCTGCCCAGCCTGGTGTCAAGACTGCCGGAGCTGGAGCGCGAAGTCATCATGCTGCGGTTCTTCCAGGAGCTGGACCAATATGAGATCGCGGCCAGGGTCGGCTACTCCCAGATGCACATCTCCCGGCTGCAGCGCCGCGCTCTGGCCCGCATGCGCGCCCAGCTCGTGGAGCCCTGACCACTGACGCGCCGTTGGGAACGGCTGCTCCGGCCAGCTGACGCAGGCAGACGGGATCTCGGTCCACCCTCTCCGGCAGCCCGGTACCAGCCTGCCAGGAGAGGTTAGCGGCCGGAGCAGCCACCGGCTGCCTAGCTCAGCAACCAGCCCCCGAACCCACGGGTCCCCGGCCGCCCCCTGCGGGAAATACAGTGGGAGGGTCGGTTCCGTGCAGCCGCTTGAGGGGGGCGGACGAACCCCCCTTGGCTACCGGCTCGGACTGGGCCCCCCTCCGGTCGGGCCCGAGAATCCGGTTTGGGCGCAGTTGTGGTGGCTACTCTCTGGACGTCGGAGGAGTGCTCCGGCTGTCAGCGGGACCAAACCCTCGTCCCGCCTGTGCGGAGGTTGCCTGGCAACCGGTCCGCCCTATTCTCCCGCTCCACCGCCGTGTTCCTAGTGCGCTCGCATTCAGGTAAAGGCTTTGGCCTGCCCGTGAGCGTGTCCTATGGCGCGGTGCACGCCCCACCATCATCCAGCTCGGGTCATGCGACCCGGGCGATACTGAAAGGCAGCAGCATGGACGCAGAGGTTGGCCGGACCACCGGCACAGCCGCCAGCAGCGACCGGCGCGGCGTTGCCCGTCGGCTCAGCACCGAGACCAAGGCCGCCTACAAGACCACCGAGTTCCTCACCTATGTGGTCGTGTTCGCTGGCATCCTGCTGGCCTCGTTCCTGGTCAAGACCGGCCAGGACGGCCAGCGGCTCGACTACTTCCGGGCTGACAAGGCCTGGTGGTACATCACCTTGCTGACCATCGGCTACATGATCGCCCGCGGGCTGGCCAAGTCCGGCAGCCGCGAGCCCTACGACGACAGCGACCGCCGCTAGACGACAACGGGCTGCCCCGGCCGAACTGCCGGGGCAGCCCATCAACCAGCCGACAACACGGCGATTCTCGCCACAGCGGCTAACCATGATCTGCTTGGAGATGAAGCAATGCGACCAAGAATCAGACGGCGGACCGGGCAGCTGGCCTTGGTCACGGTGGCGTTACCACTCGCTGCGTGGGCGTTGGAGCAGGCCGCGCGCCGCGCCGAGACAAACGATCAAGCCTCACCGACAAGCAGGCGGCTACGGCAAGGCGCCGACTTCGTGCATCAGTGGGGGCGCGGGCCGCTGGCGGATCGGTTGCGCCGACCGACCACGACCGCCATACGGACCGACAAGCCAGACAGGTGACGACCACCAGCAGGTTGTTGAGCGCGGAGATTGCCGACCGGTCCGGTTTGCGCGCGTATTGGGTGGCTAGACACCCTACGTCAAGCTGACCTGCATCCAGGCAGCTCATTGCCTAGCGAGACCTCGAGACCCCGCGCCACCGTCGCGGATATCCAACCATGTACGGGACGGCGCTTGGACGTCGTGCTGCTTCGCTCCGACCAAGAACCTTCCGCATTCTGACTTAGCGTGCGCAGCCGCACGGCCTCGTTCACGCCCAGACGACGGGACGCCTCGACAGGACACCGGGCCGAGGCGTCCCGTCCGCCAACCAACCAGCCATCGCATACCACAGGAAGGAAGTTGCATGCCACCAAGCATCGACACCGTCCAGAGCTGGCAGGGTCGCACCATGGTCGACCCGGCCGGCGACAAGCTCGGCACGATCGACGCCATCTACCTCGACGACGAGACCGGCCAGCCCGAGTGGGCCCTGGTCGCCAGCGGGCTGTTCTCCGCCAATGCCACCTTCGTACCCCTCGCCCAGGCCCAGGCCACCGGCGACAGCGTCCAGGTGCCCTACGACAAGGCCCAGGTCAAGGACGCCCCCAACATGGCCGCCGACGGGCAGCTGTCCCAGAGCGAGGAGGCCGAGCTGTACCGCCACTACGGCCTCGACTACAGCGAGCACCGCTACGACAGCGGCCTGCCCGCCGGCGAGCACGGCCGGGACCGCGATGGCATCTACGACGACGTGCAGGACACCGCGGTCGGCCGCGACACCTCGGGGCCGACCACCGACGACGCCATGACCCGCTCCGAGGAGGAGCTGCAGGTCGGCACCCAGGCCCGCGAGCGGGGCCGGGTGCGGCTGCGCAAGTACGTGACCACCGAGGAGCAGCAGGTCACCGTGCCGGTGCGGCGCGAGGAGGTCCGGGTCGAGCGCGAGCCGGTCACCGACGCCAACCTCGACGACGCCACCAGCGGCCCCGAGATCACCGAGGCCGAGCACGAGGTCGTCCTCCGCGGGGAGGAGCCGGTGGTGGAGAAGCGGGTCGTGCCCCGGGAGCGGGTCCGGCTCGGCACCGAGACGGTCACCGACGAGCGTCAGGTCACCGAGGAGGTCCGCAAGGAGCAGATCGAGGTCGACGGCGACCAGGACCAGCTCCGCGGCCAGGACCAGCGCTAGGTCGACAGGGAAGAGGAGCGGGGACCGCTGGCCTGCTGGTGGCCCCCGCTCGTCTCGCAACACGCATGAAGGAGCAACGTAATGGCAGCTGACAACACCCTTTCCCGTTCCCTGCACGACCTCGGCCTGGCCACCTGGTTCGGCGGCTCGCTGATGGGCGCGGTCGGGCTCAACGGGGCCGCGGCCACGGTGGAGGAGCCCAAGCAGCGGCTCCGGGTAGCCATCTCGGGCTGGAACCGCTGGACCCCGGTCAACCTGGCCGGCATCGCCGCCCACCTGGGCGGCGGGGCTGTGCTGCTAGGCGCCAACCAGGGCCGGGTGGCCGGCCAGCAGGGCGTGGCCTCTGCCACGGTGATCAAGACCGCCCTCACCGGCGCCGCTCTGGCCGCCACGGCCTGGTCCCGGGCCCTGGGGGCCAAGCTCGACCAGGCCGGCGAGGTCCCGGTCGAGGGCGGCACCGACTCCGCCGCCACCACCCCCGAGGACGTGGCCAAGGCCCAGCGGCAGCTCAAGGTGCTGCAGTGGGTGATCCCGGCCCTGACCGGCGCCGTGCTGATCCTCAACGCCCGCATGGGTGAGCAGCAGCGCCCCGCCCAGGTCAGCGGCGGGCTGCTGGGCCGTCTCCGGCCGGCACGAGCCGCCTAGCCGAGGTCGACGCCACCCCGCGATGCGCTGGGGGCTCGTCACGGCCCCCGGCGTAACCCGATCAGTAGGAGCAGCATTGCGCTTGGACCAAGACCCGGCCGCTCGACCGGTGCCGTCACGCACGGGCCGGTGGAGTGAGTACACTCAGCTCTCCAAGCAGGCCAAGCAGGCCGGTCTGCTGGAGCGGCGGCGCGGCTGGTACGCCGCGAGAATCGGCCTCAACCTGGCCCTGCTCGTCGGCGGGTGGGTCGCCTTCGCCGTCCTCGGGTCCTCCTGGTGGCAGCTGCTCACGGCCGCCTACCTGGGGGTCATCTTCACCCAGGTCGCCTTCATCGGCCACGACGCCGGCCACCGCCAGCTGTTCCGCTCCCGCCGCGCCAACGACCTGGTCGGCCTGGTCCACGCCAACCTGCTCACCGGGATCAGCTTCGGCTGGTGGGTCCCCAAGCACAACGCCCACCACACCAACCCCAACCACGAGGACCTGGACCCCGACATCAGCATCACCGCCCTGGCCTTCACCGCCGACCAGGCCGGCGCCAAATCGGGGTTCGTCCGCCTCATCGCCCGCTACCAGGCCTGGCTGTTCTTCCCGCTGCTGCTGCTGGAAGCCACCCACCTGCACCTGGCCAGCCTCAAGGCCATCCTCCGGGGCTCGGGACGGGCCAACACCGTCGAGGGGGTACTGCTGGTGGCCCACCTCGCCGCCTCGGTGGCGGCGCTGGTCTGGGTGTTGTCGCCGCTGCAGGCGATCGCGTTCGTGGCCGTGCAGCAGGGCCTGTTCGGCCTTTACCTGGGCTGTGCGTTCGCGCCCAACCACAAGGGGATGCCGACCCTCACCGAAGCCGATCAGCTGGACTTCCTGCGCCGCCAGGTCCTGACCTCGCGGAACGTGGCCGGGAGCCGGTCGGTCGACTGGCTGCTGGGCGGGCTGAACTACCAGATCGAGCACCACCTGTTCCCCAGCATGCCGCGGCCGAACCTGCGCCGGGCCCAGCCCCTGGTCCGGGCCTTCTGCCGGGACCACGGCCTGCCCTATACCGAGGCCAGCCTGTTCGGCTCCTACGCCGAGGCAGTACGCCATCTCCACATGGTTGGCGCACCGCTGCGTCCGGCGGTGGCCGAATGACCACGGATGCAAGGCTCGCCCGCGAGGGCGGGACGACCATGCGCGACCCCCGGTCCCGGGTCCCGATCCGTACCATCGCCGCCACCATCGGGATGGTGTTGCTCACCGCCGCCGTCCTGCTGCTCGGCTGGGAGGTCCGGCGCATCCTGACCTGGATCGTCGTGGCCGCCCTGCTCGCCATCATCCTCGGCCCCCTGGTCGACATCGCCCAGCGCCGGCTGCACCTGCGCCGGGCCCTGGCCACTTTGCTGGTGTTCCTGGTCGCCCTGGTCGCCCTGGCCGGGATCCTCACCATCTTCATCCGACCACTGGCCAACGAGGGCCCGCAGTTCATCGACCGAGTCCCCAGCTACGTGGAGCAGGCCCGCACCGGGCGGGGCCCGGTCGGGGATCTCGTCCAGCGCTACAACCTGGATGAGTACCTGCAGCGCAATCAGGTCCGG
>DATENJ010000228.1:0-6494 GCA_035275125.1 Actinomycetes bacterium
CTGTCCGGGCGGCCGCTGCTGACCGTCGACGGGGCCGTGGCCGGGCTGCTGGCCCCGTACACCCGCGGCGCCGGGGTGGTCCTCGTGGCCGGGCTCGACCCGGCGCGGTTCTGGAAGCGGGTGGCCGACGAGCGGGTCACCGTGGCCGTGCTCGAGCCCGCTCAGGCCGCCGCCGTCCGCGACGCCGGGCCGCCACCGCCCGACCTCGACCACTCCCGGCTGCGGACACTGCTCGATGACTGAACGCTCAAGCGACCCCTCGTGGACGACGACCCTCTCTCCAGAAGGCAGCCGCGACGTGGTACTTTGCCGGCTGCTGCCGAATGGGGAGGAGATGTCCATGAAGCTGTCGGTAGTGGTCCCGTTCTACAACGAACTGCGGACGCTCCCGACGGTGATCGACCGCCTCCTCAAGGTCGACTTCAACGCCCTTGGCCTGGAGACGGAGCTGATCTTCGTCGACGACGGCTCGACCGACGCCGGTCGCAGCCTGCTCGACCCGCTCCCCCGCGACGACGTCCGGGTGATCGTCCACCCGACCAACCGGGGCAAGGGCGCGGCCGTCAAGACGGGCCTTGAGGCGGCCACCGGCGACATCCTCTGCATCCAGGACGCCGACCTCGAGTACGACCCGCGCGACCTGCCGGCGCTGATCGAGCCGATCCTCGACGGCGACTACGAGGTCGTCTACGGCAGCCGCTTCCGGGGCAGCGCGGCCGGCCTCTACTACACCCACCGGGTCGCCAACCGGCTGCTGAACCTGATGGTCAACGTGGCCTTCAACCGCTACCTGTCGGACGTCTACACCGGCTACAAGGTGTTCACCCGCCAGGCGTTCCGGGGCCTGAAGCTGACCGCCAAGACCTTCACCGTCGAGATGGAGCTGACCGCCCACTTCCTGCGCAAGGGCCTGGTCATCTTCGAGGTGCCGATCAGCTACCGGGCGCGCACCTACGCCGAGGGCAAGAAGATCCACTTCAAGGACGGGTTCCTGGCCGCCGGGGCGGTGGCCCGCTACCGGCTGCGCCGCCCGCCCGAGCGGACCGGCCCGGCCACCCACGGCGCCCCCGACGAGCCCGGGGTGATGCGGGCCGTCGAGGGCGGGGCGACCATCCACACCCTCGGCCTCGAGGACCTGGCCACGGCCCACCGCTACCGCCGCTACCTGCACGGCCTGCTCGCCCCCTACCTGGGCCCCTCGGTGCTCGAGGTCGGGGCCGGCCTCGGCGACTTCTCGGCCCAGCTGCTGGACCGCGACCGCCTGGTGGTCAACGACAACGACCCGATCTGTGTCCGGGCCCTGGACGAGCGCTTCGGCGAGCGTCCCGGCATCGAGGTCGTGGCCGCCGACGTGCTCAAGCTCAAGGTCGAGCCGCCGGTCGACTCGGTGGTGGCCCTGAACGTCCTCGAGCGGATGGACGACGACGTCGCCGCCCTCCGGTCGATGGGTCGGGCGGCCATCCCCGGGGGCCGGGTCCTGCTGGTCGTGCCGGCCTTCCCGTCGCTGGCCGGCGCGTTCGACGACGCCCTCGGCCACCTGCGCCGCTACACCCCCGACAGCCTCCGCGCCGCCGTCGAGGCCGCCGGCCTGATCCCTGAGGTCATCCGCCCGGTGAACCTGCTCGGCGGCCTGGCCTGGTGGGCCGCGGTCCGGGTGGGCCGCCAGGCCCGCCCGACCCCGACCCTGGTCAACCTGTACGACCGCATGGTCGTCCCGGCCGAGCGGGCCCTGGAGCGCCGCGTCCAGCCCCCGTTCGGCCAGTCGATCCTGTGCGTTGCCCAGGTCCCGGAGCGGACCCAGCGGTCCCAGACCCGCGAGCGCTCGGCCTGAGCTCAGGAGCGGCTCGGCACCTCTGAGCGCGACCCGGGCTGGCTGGCCGGCTCGGCCAGCCCGACGGTGAAGGTGGTCCCCTTCCCCTCGACGCTCTCGGCGGTCAGGTCGCCGCCCATCGCCTCCATCAGCCCCTTCGACAGGGCCAGGCCCATGCCGGTGCCCTGGACCTGGGTCTCCTCGGCCCCGAGGCGGTCGAACGGGTTGAACAGCCGGGCCAGCTTGTCGGCCGACAGCCCGGGCCCGGTGTCCTGGACCGCGACCGCCACCCGCCCGTCGGGGGTGGCCTGGCAGGCGACCCGGATGGTGCCGGCGTGGCGGTTGTACTTGACCGCGTTGGAGGCCAGGTTGAGCAGCACCTGCTTGAGCCGCTGGCGGTCGGCCTGGACGGTCAGGCCGGGGTCGGGCGGGGCCAGCACCTGGATGGTGAGCTGGCGCTCGGCGGCCAGGGGGCGGATCAGGTCGACGGTGTCCTTGATGACCTCGAGCAGGTCGACCGGTTCCGGCGACAGCGAGAGGTTGCCGGACTCGATGCGGGAGATGTCGAGCACCTCGTTGATCAGCTCGAGCAGGTGGCGGCCGCCCCGCAGCATGTGGTCGACGCTCTCGGACTGCTCGGGGGTGAGGTCGTCGAGCTGGAGCAGCTGGCCGAACCCGAGGATGGCGTTGAGGGGGGTCCGCAGCTCGTGGCTCATCTTGGACAGGAACTCGCTCTTGGCCTGGTTGGCCCGGTCAGCGTCCAGCTTGGCCTGCCCGATGGCCTGCTCGGCCCGCCGGCGCCCGGTGACGTCGGCCACCACGCCCACCTTGCGGACCGGCTGGCCGTTGTCGTCGACGTAGACGCGGGCCCGGCCGCTCATCCACCGGGTCGCCTCCTCGGGCCGGTCCAGCCGGAACTGGAGCTCCTCGGGACCGCCGGGGCCGGCCGGCCCCGACACCCACCGGGTCACCGCCTCCCGGTCCTGGGGATGGACGTGCTGGACAAGGGCCAGGTCGTGGTCGAGGCTGGCGTGGTCGACCTCGAGCAGCCCGGCCAGGGCGGCCGACCAGACCACCTGGCCGCTGGCCAGGTCCCGGTCCCAGTAGCCCATGCTGGAGGCGTCAAGGGCCAGGCCGAGGCGCTCGTTGCTGGCCCGGACGGCGTCCTCGTTCCGGCGTCGCTCGCTGATGTCGTGGGCGAAGGCGTTGAACACCGTCTCCGTTCCCGACCCGGCCGGCCAGATGACCAGCTCCACCGGGAACCGGTGGCCGTCCTTGTGGACCGCGGTCACCTCGACCCGCCGGTTCAGCAGCGGCCCCTCGCCGGTCTCCAGGAACCGTCGCCGGCCCTGGTCGTGGGCCTCGCGCGACTCGGAGGGGACGAGCAGCTCGGTCAGCGGCCGTCCGACCGCCTCGTCCCTGGCCCAGCCGAAGGTCTCGGTGGCCTGGGGGTTCCAGCTGCTGACGAGCCCGGCGGCGTCGATCGAGATGAAGGCCTCGGCGGTCGCCTCCAGGATCTCCCGGGTCCGTTCCTCGCCGTCGATCACCCGCTGCTCGGCCCGGGCGCGCTCGCGCAGGGTCCGGGCCAGCAGGGCCAGCCCGACCAGCAGGGCCAGGCCGAGCAGGGCCCCGATGGTCAGCACGGTCCGCCGTAGGTCGGCGATGGGGGCGAAGGCGGTGCCGGTGGCGACGTCGGCGGTGACCGTCCAGCCGAGGCTGGGGACCGGCTCGTAGGCGGAGACGACCCGGCCGGCGGCGGTGGTGCGTTCGCCGACCCCGGACCGCCCCCGGAGGGCGGCGTCGACCAGCGGGTCGCCGCGGCGGGACTGGAGCCCGACCCGCGAGGTCCCCGGGGCGGCCAGGACCACGCCACGCTGGTCGGTCACGGTCAGGCGGACATCCTGGGCGGCGGCGTAGTCGTCGACGAACCGCTGGATGGTGTCGAGCCCGTAGGCCGCGACCACGATCCCGAGGACGCGTCCCTTGCCGCCGTCGGCGGGGTCGCGGATCTGGACCGCCGCCCCGACCACCCTGGCGTGGCCGGTCGCGGCGGTCTCGTAGGCCTCCGAGACATACGGCCGGCCACTGGCGGTCACGCCCTTGTACCAGTCGCGGTAGCTGAAGTCGCGCCCGACGATGGCGGGGGTGCGGGGGACGATGTCGAGCAGCCGGCCCTCGGGCGCGGCGGTGAAGGCGACGGCGATCCCCTTGCGGGCCCGCTGCAGCTCCTGGAGGTGGAAGGCGATGGTGGCGCCGTTGCCGCGGGTGCCGGGCTGTCGCATGGCCCGGATCATGGACGGCCGCCTGGCGTAGGAGTCGACCAGCTCGGCCAGCCCGTCCATCTGCTCGTTGACGTAGACGGCGCTGGCGCTGGCGGTGTTCTGGACCCGCGCGTCGACCTGGCCACGGACGGCCTCGGCCGACAGCGACAGGCTGAACCAGGTGAGCAGCCCCAGTGGCGCCAGGCAGAGCACGACGAGGGCGGCGATCAGGCGTCTGGCCCGCGCTTGGGAACCGGTGTGCGGATGCCGTCGCCTCACAGCACCTTCCCTCCTCTAGCCGGTCGGGGCCCGTTCGGTGGCGATGGTGTTGAGCAGCTCCAGCAGCTCCTTGACGTCGAGGGGCTTGGTCAGGAAGGCGCGGATCCCCTGACTGAGGAGCTCCTTGATCAGGGTCGGGCGGGCGTCGGCGCTCAGCACGACCACCGGGACGTTGGCCGTCCGCGGCTCGGCCTGGAGCCGCCGGAACACCTCCTGGCCGGGCATGTCGGGCAGGTGCAGGTCGAGCAGGATCAGGTCGGGGTCGTGCTCGGCGGCCAGCTCCAGGCCGAGCTGGGGCCGCATGGCCGAGATCAGCCGGACCCCCGGCCGGCGGCTCAGGACCCGCTCGACCAGCTGGAGGTTGGACAGGTTGTCCTCGATGTACAGGACCGTCAGGGCCGCCTCGGGCTCCGGCTCGGCCTCGGCGGGCGCCTCCAGCTCCTGCTGACGCTCGGCCCGCTGCACCGGCCCTTCGGCCTGGGGCAGCTCGACCCAGAAGGTGCTGCCCTGGCCGGCGCGGGACGACACCTCAAGGGTGCCGCCCATGGCCTCGGCCAGCCGCTTGGACAGCGGCAGGCCCAGCCCGGCCCCCTCGACCCCGGTCTGCTCGCTTCCCAGCCGCTCGAACGGCACGAACAGCTGGCCAAGGGCGTCGGGTGGGATCCCGGGGCCGGTGTCCCGCACCGCCACCCGCATGCGGTTGCCGTCGGCGGCGCCGCAGACCAGCTCCACCCGGCCCCCCTGGCGGTTGTACTTGACCGCGTTGGAGAGCAGGTTGAGCAGGATCTGCTTGAGCCGCTGGCGGTCCCCCATCACGTGCACCTGGCAGCTCACCGGCGGGCTGACCAGCAGCACCTCGTGCTGGTCGGCCAGCGGCCGGATCAGGCTGACCGTCTCGGCGACCACGTCGGCCACCGCCACCGGCTCCAGCGACAGCGGCAGCCGGCCGGCCTCGATGGCCGCGATGTCGAGCACCTCGTTGATCAGGGCCAGCAGGTGCCGGGCGGCGTTGAGGATGAAATGGAGGTTCTCGCGCTGCTCGTCGCCCAGCTCCTCCAGCTCCAGCAGCTGGGCGAACCCGAGGATGGCGTTCAGCGGGGTGCGGAGCTCGTGGCTCATCCGCGACAGGTACTCGCTCTTGGCCGTGTTGGCCCGGTCCGCCTCCTCCTTGGCCTCCCGCAGGGCCCGCTCGGCCCGCTTGCGCTCGGTGACGTCGCGGGCCACCACCGACATGCCGAGCACGGTGCCGGCGGCGCTGCGCAGGGGGGCGGCGGTGAGCGACACGCTGAACGTCTGGCCGTCGCCGCCCAGGTGCTTGGTCTCCATGCTGACCCGCTCGCCCTGAGCGACCCGCCGGAGCAGCTCGTCGACCTGGCCGGCCCGGTCGGCCGGGACCACGGTCGAGAACGGCTGGCCGACGGCCTGGTCGGCGGGGCGGCCGTAGGTGGTCGTGGCCGCCGGGTTCCAGCTCCTGATGGTCCCGTCGAGGCCGGTGCTGACGATGGCGTCGCCGGAGGCGTCGACCACCGCGGCCAGCTCGGCGTCGCGGTTGGCGACCCGGAGCCGCTCAAGGGCCAGGTCGGCAAGGCTGCCGACGGCCTGCATCAGCTCGAGCTCCTGGCGGCCGAACACGGGCGTGTAGGGGCTGCCCCAGAGCAGCATCCAGCCGCTGGACAGCGGGAGCCGGACCGACGGCTGGTCCTCGGCCGGCTTCCCCTGCCCCTGGGTGGCCTCGCCCAGTGGGTCGTTGTCCAGGCCGGGCGTCTGGCCGTAGGTCCCGAGGATGGTCCCGGACCCGTCCAGCAGCGCCGCCCCGCGTCCGCCGACCATGCCGACCACGTGCGGCAGGAGGCTGGCGGCCACCTCGGCCGGCTGGGTGACGGTCTTGAGCTCGCTCATGGCCGACCGCAGCCGGGCCTGCTCGGGCTGCCGCCAGGCGTTGCGCAGCACCGCCGGGGGCGCGAAGGCCAGGTAGAACATGAGGGCGCTGGCCATGGTGAGCACGTCGGTGGCCAGCGTCACCAGCCAGGAGCTGGCCGCCGGGGCGACCCCGGCGAACAGGATGACCAGGCTGAGGCCGGCCGCCCCGGTGCTGAGCCCGCGCATCCGCCGCCGGGCGGCGGTCGGCTGGCCCCGCCCGGCCC
>DATENJ010000229.1:0-6026 GCA_035275125.1 Actinomycetes bacterium
GAACCCTAACCGTGTCGTTGAGGTCGAGGGCGTCCAGGTTGGCCCGGATGACCGCGACCGCCGGTGCCGCCTGCTCGACCAGCACCGCCGAGGCGGCGCCCCGGGAGGCCGCCTCGATCCCCAGCGCCCCCGTCCCGGCGAACAGGTCAAGGACCCTCGCGCCCTCGACCCGCTCCCCCAGCGCCCCGAACAGCGCCTCCCTGACCCGGTCGCTAGTCGGCCTGGTCTCCCTCCCGGTCACGGCTCGCAACCGCCGCCCACCGAGGCGCCCTCCGACGACCCGCACGCTCCCCCCAGAGAAGTGGTTGGCGGCGGGGTAATAAGCCCGGGGGGGCCAAGGCTGTTCCCCCGCCGACCAACCGGTTGGGCTGCTCAGCCGTAGTTGGCGGAGCGGCCGTTGCTGGCGCGGGGCCCGGGTGCCGGGCCGCGCGCACTGGTCGTTGCGCCCACGAGGGCGGGTGCGTTGCCCGCCTCGAGGGCCTGGTCAAAAGGGACGCCCTGCGCCCAGATGCGGTCGAAGGCGTCGCGGAGGGTCTGGCCGAGACCCTCGTGGCGGATCAGCAGCGACTCGGCGTGGCTGCCGGGCGACCCGGTGCCCGGGACGCTCAGGTTGAGGAGGACGACACGCCGGTCGACCAGCAGGTACAGGGTCTCGACGCGCTCGACCACCCGGACCTCGAACCCGGGCTCGCCGGCCAGCGCGGCCACCCACTCCAGGTGCGGCTCGTGCTCGACCGAGTCGCGGTCGAAGATGGTGCGGAAGCGGACCCCGGCGGCCAGCCGCTCGCGCATCCCGTGGCAGTCGGCCGGCTCCCAGGAGGTGTTGACGATGGTCAGGACCTCCTCGGTGGCCTGGCAGACCTCGGTGGTCATGACGCTGAGGAGCTGCTCGCGACGGCGCAGCATCTCCACCGGCTCCTCGCCGGACCCGGGCGACGGCCCGGCCCGGACGGCCAGCGCCTCCACCAGGCCCTTGAGCGCCATGTCGCGGCGGCGGGCCTGGTCGGCCTTGGACGCCTCCAGCCGGCCGATGGCCTCGTTCGGCGGCACCGCCCGGAAGCGGGCGTACCCGCTGCCGGCGACCTCGGTGCAGAGCCCGAACCGGACAAGGGAGCGGATCAGCTCATACGCCCGGGACCGGGGCAGGCCGGCTTCGGCGGCCACCTCGCTGACCTTGAACGCCCGCTGGGCCAGCATGCCGACATAGCAGCGGGCCTCTCCCTGGCCGAGGCCGTGGCGGACGAGCCGGTCGATCAGATCCGAGTCACCGGACTGGGTCAGCGATCTGTCCTTCCCAGAGGGGACAACAGTAGCGAGCCGCAACAGTAGGCACGGTGCAGAGGGAAGTCAAGCACTGACCAGGAGGGTGGGTCGAGGGGTTTGCCCGGCCTAACGGGGCGCCGGCCTGGCCGACTCCCAGAGCAGGTCGAAGGCGTTGGTGAGCAGGTCGGCCAGGGCCGGCTGCTCCAGCACCACCCAGCTCCCCTGTCCGCTGGTCAGCCCGATCGGGTTGAGGCTGAGCAGGCACTTGCGCCGGTCGACGGCGGTCAGGCCGACGGGCACCTTGTCCACGAAGCGGATCTGCTCCCCGCGGTGCTCGCGCTCGGCCAGCCGGGCCACGAACTCCGGGAAGTCCAGGAACTCGGTCTCGTACAGGGCCCGGTAGGTGACTCCCTCGCGGACCCCGACCTCGTCGCCGGCCCGGGGCCTGGTCCCCGGCCGGGTCATCCGCCGGGCCTGGACGACCTCCTTCTCGGCGCCAGAGGTGATGGCGTCGCGGCGGGCCCAGGCGGCGTCGGAGTTGCGGATCAGCTCGACGTACTCGAACGGGTCCTCGCCCTGGGGGGCCTCGTAGTAGCGGGCGAACAGGTCGGCCACCAGCAGCGAGGTGTCCTGGACGCGGTCGGCCTGCTCGAGCGCGCTCTGGTGGCGCAGCCGCTGGACGACCAGCATCGGGTCGGCGGCCTTGAACCGGGCCGGCTCCTGACCGACGCCGTCGGGCTCGAACAGCCCCTTCTCGACCAGCTGACGCAGGGCGTCGTAGGCCTTGGGCGGGTTGACGTCGGCCAGCTCGGCCATCTTAGCCACCCACAGCTGCGGATGGCCGAGGGCGGCCAGGTAGCTCCGGGCCTCGTTGCGGGCGAAGCCGAACTCGGCCAGGTGCTGGACGAGCTGCTCTTCGTCCGACCAACCGCGGTCATCGGTCGACATGGCAGGAGCCTAGTGCGTGGCGGTGGTTCGCGCTAGCCGCGGGCCAGCCACTCGGCCCGGCCGTCGCCCAGGCGGGCCAGCACCTCCTGGCGCAGCCGCCGGTGCGCCGGGTCGGCCAGCTCCGGGTCGGCGTCGACCAGCGCGAAGGCGTCCCGGCGGGCCTTCTGGACCCAGTCGAAGTCCTCGATCAGCCGGGCCAGCTTGAGGTCGGAGAGGCCGGACTGGCGGGCGTCGAACACGGTTCCCTCGCCGCGGATGCGGAGGTCCTCGTTGGCCAGCTCGAAGCCGTCGTTGGTGCGGGCGATGGCGTCCATGCGGGCCCGGCCCTCGTCGGTCAGGGGGTCGGCGAACAGGATGCACAGCCCCGGCGCCTGACCCCGCCCGACCCGGCCCCGGAGCTGGTGGAGCTGGGACAGGCCGAAGCGGTCGGCGTCCTCGATCAGCATCACAGTGGCGTTGGGCACGTCGACGCCGACCTCGATCACGGTGGTGGAGACGAGCACGTCGACCTCGCCGGCCCGGAAGCGGTCCATGGTCGCCTCCTTCTCCCTGGCCGGCATGTCGCCGTAGACCAGCCCGAGCCGGAGATCAGGGAAGACCTCGGCCCGGAGCCGCTCGGCCTCGGCCTTGGCCGAGCGGACCTCGACCTTGTCGGACTCGTCCTTGAGGGCGCAGACGACATAGGCCTGGTGGCCGGCGGCCACCTCCTCCCGGACCCGCTGGTAGGCCCGCTCGCGGAGGGTGGCGTCGGCGACCACGTGGGTGGCGATCGGCGTCCTGCCCGGCGGCAGCTCGTCGAGGGTGGACACGTCCAGGTCGCCGTACAGGGTCAGCGCCAGCGTCCGCGGGATCGGGGTGGCGGTCATGATCAGCACGTGCGGGCTGTCGCCCTTCTCCCGTAGCCGGACCCGCTGGTGGACCCCGAAGCGGTGCTGCTCGTCGACCACGATCGCGCCCAGCTTGCGGAACTCCACCCCCTCCGACAGCAGCGCGTGCGTGCCGACCAGCAGGTCGACCTCGCCGGCGGCCACCCCCTCGAGGACCCGCTGCCTGGCCGCCCCGGTGACCCCGGCGGTCAGCACCTCGACCCGCGGCCCCCCGAACAGCCCTCCGCCCTCCCCAAGCGGCTCCAGCAGCCCCCTGAGGTTGATCCCGTGCTGGTCGGCCAGCACCTCGGTCGGGGCCATGATCGCCCCCTGCATCCCCGACTGGACCGCGCACAGCAGCGCCCAGAGGGCGACCAACGTCTTTCCCGACCCGACCTCCCCCTGGAGCAGGCGGTGCATCGGCTTGGCCCGGGACAGGTCGGCGCCGATCTCGGACATGACCCGGGACTGGGCGCCGGTGGGCTGGAAGGGGAGGCTGGTCAGGAGGCGCTTGGTCAGGTCGCCGTCGGTCTGGAGGGGCTGGCCCTGCTGGCCGGCCTCCTGGGCGCGGCGGCGCAGGGCCAGGCCGACCTGGAGGACGAACAGCTCGTCGTAGACCAGGCGGTCGCGGGCCCTGGTCGCCTCCTTGCGGTCGGCCGGGCGGTGGATGGCCTCCAGCGCGGCTGCGCGGTCGGGCAGGCCGTGGCGGCGGCGCAGCGGCTCGGGGACGAAGTCGGGGACGTCGCCGAAGCGGTCGAGCAGGGCCCCCACGGCGCGGCGGAGGCGGCCCGATGAGATCTCCTTGCTGGCCGGGTAGACGGGGATGACCTCGTTGGCGAAGCCCTCGGGGTCGTCACCCTCGCGCAGCACCTCGTAGCCGGGGTTGGCCATGCCGAGGCGGCCGGCCTTCCAGGCGAGCTTGCCCGAGAAGGCGGCGACCGTGCCGACGGTCAGCTTCTGGGCGTGCCAGGGCTGGTTGAACCAGGTGCAGACCCAGGCACCGCTGTCGTCGGCCACCCGTACCTCGAGGATGCGCAGGTTGCGCCGGGGCATCTTCTTGGCCAGGTTGCGGACGGTCCCGACCAGGGTGACCTCGGCGCCCTTCTTGGCGTGGGCCAGGTCGGTGAGCTCGCCCCTGGTCAGGTAGCGGCGCGGGTAGTGCTCGATCAGGTCGCGGGCGGTGCGGTAGCCGAAGCCGTCCTCGAGCGCCTTGGCCAGCGCGGCGGACACCCCAGGAGCCTTGGCCAGCGGGGTGCCGAGCGGGTCGGGAGGTCTGGTCTCGGCCACCGGCTCAGTATAGGTGCGGGCTCGGACGGGGCCGTGCTACCCTCTCCCGGCTCTCTGCAAATCGCGCGAATTCACTCAAGGAAGGTCTTCCGACGATGGCTGCCGTCTGTGAAATCTGCGGCAAGCACCCGGGCTTCGGCATGAAGGTGAGCTTCTCCCACAAGCGCAGCCCGCGCCGCTGGAACCCCAACATCCAGCGGATCCGCATCCTGGAGGGGCGCACGCCGCGCCGCCGCAACGTCTGCACCTCCTGCATCAAGGCCA
This sequence comes from Actinomycetes bacterium, assembly GCA_035275125.1. Classification (GTDB taxonomy): domain Bacteria; phylum Actinomycetota; class CALGFH01; order CALGFH01; family CALGFH01; genus CALGFH01. The sequence goes on from DATENJ010000229.1 coordinate 4,629, forward strand.
ACAAGGTCCGCCGGGCCGTCTAGCCCGGCTCCTTCCGCTCGGTCCCGGCCCGTTCGCTGGTCTCTGGCGCCCGTTCGCTGGTCTCTGGTTCCGGCTCGCCGGCGTCGGCCGGCTCCCCGACCGGTTCGCCCCGCAGGTAGGTGCCGACGGCGGTGACCACGGCGGCGATCGGCACGGCCAGGAACGCCCCGATGATGCCGCCGAGGATCGACCCTGCGGCCAGGGCGAGGATGATCACCACCGGGTGCAGGGCCACCGCCCGCCCCAGCAGCAGCGGGGCCAGCAGATGGCCTTCCAGCTGCTGCACCAGCAGGGTGATGCCGACCACGATCAGGGCGGCCGTCACCCCCTTGGTGACGAGCGCGACCAGGGCGGCCAGGATCCCGGCGACCACCGCCCCGACCAGCGGCAGGAACGCGGCCACGAAGGTCAGGAAGGCCAGGGGGATGACCAGGGGGACGCCGACGATGGCCAGCCCGATGCCGATGAAGACGGCGTCGACCGCCCCGACCGTGGCCTGGCCGCGCAGGTAGCCTGAGACCGCGGTGGCCGAGCGGGTGCCGATCTCGCGCAGGTGGTGCTCGCGGTGCCGGCCGGCGAAGTCGAGGATCCAGCGGGTGAAGCGCTCGGAGTCCTTGACGAAGAAGAAGGTCAGGAACAGGCACAGGATCAGCCCGGTGAACAGCTCCCCGATCAGGGTCACGCCCTGGACGGCGCCCCGGGTCAGGCCGCTGGAGTTCTCGGAGAAGCGCTCGCGGGCCTGGTCGAGGTAGCGGTTCAGGTCCTCCTCGCTGAGCCCGAACGGGCGCGAGGCGATGAACCGCTGCACCTCGCCCACTCCCTCGTCGGCCCGCTGGCGAAGCGTATCGAACTCGTTGCCGATCAGCGGGATGAGCCCGAGGATGATCGCCGCGAGCAGCGCCACCGCACCCAGGAACACAGCCAGCACCGCCGGCAGGTGCGACCAGCCGCGCCGCTCCAGCCACTGGACCAGCGGGACCAGAAGGGTGGCCAGGAACAGGGCCACGATCACCGGCACCACGATGACCTTGAGCTGGATGAGCAGGTACAGCACGAGCCCGGCAGCGGTCAGCACGACCAGCAGGCGCCAGCTCCAGGCGGCCAGGCGCCGCAGCGCCGGCGGGACGTCCGGCCGTTCGTGGTCGCTCATCGGTTCCTCTCAGGTCAACGCCGTCGATCGCCTGGGATAGCCTTTGCCGGCCCGGCGAAACTCGCCACTCGAGGAGGCCGACCCTGTACCAGCGCGACTATCTCATGCGTCAGATCGAGCAGGTCGGACGCATGCTGGCCGCCATCGTGGGGCTGGCCAAGGGCGGGCGCGGGGACGAGGCGCTCGGGATGTTCGACGAGGCCTACAAGCCGCTGCTGGGGGTCGGG
>DATENJ010000230.1:0-2106 GCA_035275125.1 Actinomycetes bacterium
GGGGAGCAGGACCCCGCCGATGGCGATCCCGATCCCGGCGAGCAGGGTCCCGCCGTACAGCACAGGCGTCGAGGCGTCGAGGCCCCGGACCAGGATGCCGCCGCCGACCAGGGCGAGCGCGCAGGAAACGGCCGCCTCCCGCCCGACCCGCCGTGCCAGGGCCGCCCCGACCGGGGCGAACACCCCCATGCAGAGCACCGGCAGGGCGGTGAGGAGCCCGGCGCCGGTGGCCGACAGCCCCAGGTCGGTCTGGATGGCGTCCAGCACCGGCGGCACGGCGGTGATGGCCGGTCGCAGGTTCAGCGCGACCGCGACCACGACCACCAGTAGCCCCCAGCCGGGCCGGACACCGGCCGGCCGCGGCCGGGTGGAGGGCTGGGACATGGGCACGACCGCCGTCTCGGCTCGGGGGAACGACCATGAAGGTCACCCCGGTACGGTGCCACAGCCGCGGCCGGCGGCGTCCAGGCGGGCCCGGACGTCGTCGTCCAGCTGCAGGTCGGCGGCGCCGAGCAGCTCGTCCAGCTGGGCAACCGTGCTGGCGCCAACGACCGGGATCATGGGCGGCTCGCCCTGCATGAGCCAGGCCAGCACCACCTGGGCCGGGGTCGCCCCCAGCTTGGCCGCCAGCTCGCGCAGGACCGCCAGCCGTACCTGGTTGCTGGGATGGGCGTAGCCGTCCGGCGGTGCCTCTCCAGGACGGGCGTAGACCCCCTTGAGCAGCGGTGAGTACGCCAGCAGGGTCAGCTCCTCGGCGGTGGCGTAGTCGATCAGCTCCTCGGTGACCAGGTTGAGCTGCCCGGGGTCTGGCTGGGCCAGCAGGTAGCTGTGCTCCTGCTGCACACACTGGTAGGCGGGGCGGCCGCCGGTCCGGGCGATCGCCCGGGCCCGCTCGATCCGCCAGGTGGCGTGGTTGCTGGCCCCGAGCAGGCCCACCGTGCCGCGCTCGGCCAGTTCGGCCAGCGCGTCGACGGTCTCCTCCAGTGGGGTGGCGCGGTCGTCGATGTGGGCGTAGTAGAGGTCCAGCCGCTCGACGCCGAGCTGGCGCAGGCTGGTCTCGGCGTCCTCCCGGATCGTCTTGGCGCCGAGGCCCTGCCAGTGCTCGGGGCCCGGGTCGCCGGCGACCAGGGTCCGTGCGCCCACCTTGGTGGCGACGACGACCTCGTCGGTCACGCCTCGGGACCGCCGCCAGCGGCCGATGACCCGCTCGCTCTCGCCGGCGTCGCCGTGCCACTGGCCGTAGTTGTTGGCCGTGTCGAGGAAGCTGCCGCCCGCCTCCACGAAACGGTCGAGGATGGCGAAGGAGGTCGGCTCGTCGGTCCGGTAGCCGAAGTACATCGTGCCCAGGCAGAGCTGGCTCACCTGGAGGCTGACTCTGCCGTCGCTGAGCTGCCGCTGCCGCATGGTGTTGCTCCTTTCAGCTTGCCGGCTTGCGGGGCCGGGAACGCCACCACGCTAGTCCAGCCATTGGTATGGAAGTACAGTCCGATCCGATGACAGGATTCCAGACCAATCTCGCGTGGGATGCGCTGCTGGAGCTGGGCGACCGGCGCGGGCCACTGCACGCCCGACTGTCGAGTGCCCTGCGCGAGGCGATCCGCGACGGCCGCCTTCCCGCCGGCAGCGCCCTGCCGCCCAGCCGCAACCTGGCCGAAGACCTCGGCTGCTCACGCTGGGTCGTCACCGAGGCCTACGCCCAGCTCGCCGCCGAGGGCTACCTCGACGCCCGGGTCGGCTCCAGCACCCGCGTGCGACCCGTCGGCGGGGTGGCCGCCGGCCACCCGCCACCCGAGGCCCCGGCGGGCTGGGTGCCATCGATCGACCTGGCCCCCGGCCTGCCCGACCTGCGCGCCTTCCCGCTGGGACGCTGGGTCTCGGCCCTGCGCTCGGTGGCGTCCGCCCTGCCCTATGCCGAGCTCGGGTACCCGGACCCCGCCGGCCATCCCCGGCTCCGCCACCTCCTGGCCGGGTACCTGACGCGGGTACGGGGTGCCCAGGCCGACCCTGCCCACCTGACGGTGTGCCACGGCGTGACGGACGCGACCGGCCGTGTCTGCCAGGCCCTGCGAGCGGCCGGCATCGGCGCCGTCGCGGTCGAGGACCCCG
>DATENJ010000231.1:0-3443 GCA_035275125.1 Actinomycetes bacterium
CTACCGGAGCGGCGGCCGTCACCTCCCCCGGAGCGGCGGCCATCACCTCCCCCGGAGCGGCGGTCACCTCCTCCACCAGGGCGGCGGTCACCTCCTCCACCAGGGCGTGCAGGCGGCCGGCCACGGCCGCGGCGTGCTCCCGCTCGGGCTCGTGCCCGCCGGGGCGGGCGACCTGCCTGGCCATCTCGCCCAGGTCGGCCAGGTGGGCCGTGGCGATCTCGGCGGCGGCGGAAAGGGCGTCGTCGTCGCCCTTGTCGATCAGCCGGTGCAGGGCGACCAGGTCGCGCTCGAGCACCGCGGTGGCGGCCACGAACGGGGCGAACGTCGACCGCTCGTCGACCCCGGCCGCCCGCGCGAGGGCCATCGCCGCGGCCAGGACCCTGACCGCCCGCTCGGGGGCGATCGCCGGGGCGGCCAGCACGGCGCAGACGGTGGCCACCAGATGGCCCTCGTCGGACAGGCGCCAGGCCGGGGGCCGGTCCGGCTGGCCGTAGCGGTCGACCTCGACCACCAGCCCGTCGCTGCGCAGCTCGGACAGCAGCCGGTTGGCGGTCGCCGGCTCCAGCCAGGTCAGCGCCTGCCCGGCCTCGGCCAGGGACCAGCTCGGCTCGGGCAGCCCGGCCAGCTGGCGGAGGACGGCCACCTTGAGCCGCTGGTAGGGCTGGCCCAGAAGCTCGGCGAAGGGCCCCAGCGACGGCACGGCGCGGCCGGCCGGAGGTGGGGGGGAAGGACGGTCCGAGCCCGGCCACATTGCTGCCACCATGACTGGAGAACGTACAGCAAGCCGCGACGGCGCAACCTAGGTACTGCTACCGAGGCAATGTGCCTCCGTCTGCGTAGCCCGTACGGGCTACCCAGCGCGCTCGCGGTCCCGGTCCATCAGCAGCCGGCGCAGGATCTTCCCCGAGGCCGCCTTGGGGATCTCGTCCACGAACTCGACCTGGCGGACCTTCTTGTGCGGGGCGACCCGCTCGGCCACATAGACCATCAGCTCCCCGGGGTCGACCGGGTCGCGGGCGACCACGAACGCCTTGGGGACCTCGCCGGCCTCCTCGTCGGGGAAGCGGACCACGGCCGCGTCGGCCACCTTGGGGTGCGAGAGGAGCACCGCCTCCAGCTCGGCCGGGGCCACCTGGAGCCCCTTGTACTTGATGAGCTCCTTGACCCGGTCGACGATGAACACGTAGCCCTGCTCGTCGATCAGGCCAAGGTCGCCGGTGTGCAGCCAGCCGTCCGGGTCGAGCATGGCCGCGGTCGCCTCGGGCGCGTTCAGGTAGCCCATCATGACCTGGGGGCCGCGGACCAGCAGCTCGCCGGTCTCGCCGCGGGAGACGTCGGCCCCGGTGGCCGGGTCGACCACCCGCATCTCGGTGTTGGGCAGGGGCACCCCGACCGAACCGGGGCGCGGCCCTCCGGGCGTGTTGTAGTTGGTGGTGACCACCGGGCTGGTCTCGGTCAGGCCCCAGCCCTGGATGACCTCGCAGCCGAGGCGCTCGGTGCAGGCCCGCTCCATGCTGGCGTCCAGCGGGGCGGCCCCGGAGAAGACCGACTTGAGCTCCGACAGGTCGTACTTGTCGACCAGCGGGTGCTTGGCAAGGGCGAGCACGATCGGCGGGGCCACATAGGCCCGGGTGATGCGCTGGTCCTGGAGCAGGCGGAGGAACTCCTCGAGGTCGAACTTCGGCATGGTGACCAGGGTCGAGCCCCGGGACAGGGCCGCGCACATGAGCACCACCAGCCCGTAGATGTGGAAGAAGGGGAGCACCGCGATCAGCCGCTCGCCCTCGCCGGCGAGCAGCGCCGGCGCCCCCTGGCAGACGTTGGCGACCAGGTTCCGGTGGGTCAGCATCACCCCCTTGTTCACCCCGGTGGTGCCGCTCGAGTAGGGGAGCACGACCAGGTCGTTGGCCGGGTCGATCTCGACCGCGGGCGGGGTGTCGCCGGCGGTGAGCAGGTCGGCGAACGGGGTCGCGCCCTCGGCCTCGCCGAGCACGAACACCTCCTCGACGCCGCTGCGGTCGGCCGCCTCCAGCGCCTTGGCGAGGAACGGGGGCACGGTGAGCAGGAACCGGGCGTGCGCGTCGCTGAGCTGGCGGACGAGCTCCTCGACGGTGTAGAGCGGGCTGATGGTGGTGTTGATCCCGCCGGCGGCCGAGACGCCGTAGAAGGCGAGGGCGTACTCGGGGACGTTGGGACAGTAGATGGCGAACACGTCGCCCTTGGAGAAGCCACGGGCGGCCAGGCCGGCCGCCACCCGGCGCACGCCCCCGGCCAGCTGGCCGTAGGTCAGCGTCCGGCCGCTGGGCCCGTCGACCAGTGCCGCCTGGTCGGCCCGCTGCATGGCGTCGGCGAGCACGAACTCGTGCAGCGGGATGTCGGGCACCGTGACGTCGGGATGGGGACTGAGCACGACCTCGCCGGCCATGGCTGCCTCCTGGGGACAGGGTTGTCAAGCGTACGATGGACGTCAGACTGAAGCCTCAGCTGGAGGTGCCGCAAGGGTGTCGGACCGGTTGGACCACGGCCATCTGGATGACAGCGAACGCGAGTGGCTGCGCGCCTCCCGGCGCTCCGCCGCCCGCAGGTCCTGGCTGCTCATCGGTGTGCTCGTGGTCGCGGCCATCCTCCTGGCCTGGCTGACGGTCGACGGGCTCCCCTGGAGCGACCGGGCCCCGGCGACCACCACCCCGGACCAGCGAGTCATCGCCGACGGCGAGAAGGCCCTTGCCGACTGGGGCCAGTTCGCGGTCACCAACGACCTCGCCGACGTCAAGGAGTCGTTCTGGGCCAACGGGCCGCAGTACAAGCAGCTGGCCAAGGAGGCCAAGGAGCGCAAGGGCAAGCCGATCGGCCCGCCGCCGTACAAGATGACCATGTCCGGTGTGAAGGTGATCGCCCCGTCGAACCGGGCCGACCAGCGGGTGCTCCGCGGCCAGGTGCAGATGACCCGGCCCGGCGAGGAGCCCCAGAGCTTCAACTGGGACGTCTGGCTCCAGCTCGACCAGGCCTCGGACGGCCGCTGGCGGCTCTGGACGGTCCGGGAGACGGCCGGGCCCTGACGGCTCAGTCGACCGGCGGGAGGGTGATCTCCTCGTCCGGGTAGATCAGGTCGGGGTCGCCCGAGCGCAGCCCGTGCCGGTTCTCCTCGACGACCCGGACCCAGTAGGCGGCCACCTCGCGGTTGGTCGGCTCGCCAGACCCGCCGCTGCGCGCCTTGGACAGGTGCGCCCTGGCGATGGCCCAGAGGTTGTCGCCGCTCGCCACCTTGTACGGCTGCCGCTCGTCCGAGCGGTTGCTCCCGCCGCCTCCTGGCTCGTTCCCTGGCTGGTTCCCGCCGCCACCCGGCGTCCCGCCGGACGAGCCCGGGTTGGGCTGGCCGGGCGGCGGCTCCTGAGCGGGGCGGGCGGTGCTCGTGGTCGCCGGGTTGAACTCGTAGGCGTGGG
>DATENJ010000232.1:0-4389 GCA_035275125.1 Actinomycetes bacterium
CTACCGGACCGCCACCCAGCCGCCGGCCGTTGCCGGCGAGGAGCTGCTGGAGCTGCTGGTCGGCCGCCTGGTCGACTACCGGGCGCTGGTCCGGCGCAGCACCACCGCCATGGTCGCGGCCACGGTGGTGGCCGCCCTGACCGAGCGCGGGGCCCGCCGGGTCGCCGTCCCCGAGGGCATCCTCCCGGCCGGCCTCGACCGCCTCGAGCCGGGCATCGAGCTGGTCGGCGACGCCCCGCCGCTCACCCCGGCCCAGCTGGACGGCCTCGACGGCGTGCTCACCGGCTGCGCGGTGGCCATCGCCGAGACCGGCACGATCGTGCTCGACGGTGGCAGCGGCCAGGGCCGGCGTGTCCTCAGCCTTGTCCCCGACTACCACCTGGTGGTGGTGACCGCCGCCCAGGTGGTCGCGACCGTCCCCGAGGGCCTGGCCCGGCTCGACCCGGCCAGCCCCCAGACCTGGATCAGCGGCCCCAGCGCGACCAGCGACATCGAGCTCGACCGGGTCGAGGGCGTCCACGGGCCGCGGACGCTGGAGGTCATCGTCTGCTCGTGACCGGCCCTAGGCGCTGGTGCCGGTGCCGGTGCCGGGCGCGTCGGGGACGACCTCGAACAGGACCATCTTCCTGCCCTGGAGCCGGTAGGCGAGAAGGCTCCAGAACAGCGCTCCGTTCGGCCGCAGCAGCCCCTTGGCGGCCCGCCGCCGCTCGTCGGGGTCGAGCAGCCTGGCCCGCCCGGCCACCGCCTCGCCGGTGACCTTGCCGCTGACCGTGCACGGGGCCAGGGTCACTCTGGGGGTGTGGGCCAGGCGCATGGCCTTGCCGCTGTCGAACGCGGTCACGAAGTAGGCCTTGTCGCCGGCCACGGCGATGCTGAGGGGCGTGCTGACCGCCTCCCCGCCCCGCCGGAAGGTGGTCAGCAGGGCGGTCCTGGAGCCCGCGAGCGGGCCGAAGCCCGCGGCGTGGTCACTGTCGTCGGCCATGGGCACCCCCGGGGTCAGGCGGTGTCGACGTTGGAGCGCATTATCCCCCGCTCCCAGCAACCTCCCAGGAAAGCGCCAGCGGACGCCAAGGAACACCGGTCAGAATGGCCACCATGAGCGACGCCAAGCCGGAGGCCCGGCTGCTTGTGGTCGAGGACGAGCCCAACATCCTCGAGCTGCTGTCGGCCAGCCTGCGCCTGGCCGGGTTCGAGGTGGCGACGGCCACCGGCGGGCAGGAGGCCCTCCAGGCGGTGCAGCGGCACCGCCCCGACCTGGTCGTGCTGGACGTGATGCTGCCCGACCTCGACGGCTTCGACGTGGCCCGGCGGCTGCGCTCGGGCGACACCCGGACCCCGGTGCTGTTCCTGACCGCCAAGGACGCCACCGAGGACAAGGTGACCGGCCTGACCGTCGGCGGCGACGACTACGTCACCAAGCCGTTCAGCCTCGAGGAGGTGATCGCCCGCATCCGGGCGGTGCTGCGCCGGGCCCGCTCCGGCGGGCCGCCGCCGCCCCCGACCCGGCTCCAGGCGGCCGACCTCGAGCTGGACGAGGAGAGCCACGAGGTCTGGCGGGCCGGCCGGCGGGTACAGCTGTCGCCGACCGAGTTCAAGCTGCTGCGCTACCTGATGACCAACGCCGGCCGGGTCCTGTCCAAGGCCCAGATCCTCGACTACGTCTGGAACTACGACTTCCGCGGCGACTCCAGCATCGTCGAGTCGTACGTGTCCTACCTGCGCCGCAAGGTCGACATGGTCGAGCCGCGGCTGATCCACACCATCCGCAGCGTCGGTTACGTCCTGCGGCTCCCCGACCGATGACCGTGCGGCCGCTGGCCGCCGGCCGGCGCCTGGCCGCCCGGACCCCGCTCCAGGTCAAGCTCATCGTGGCCGTGCTCGTTCTGGTCACCGTGGCCCTGGCCCTGATCGGGGTGGCCAGCGTGGCCGCGCTGGACGGCTACCTGGTCGGCCGCCTCGACACCCAGCTCGCCATGGTCGCCGACCGCTACACCCACGAGGATCAGGGGTTCGGGCCTGGGGGCGGCGGGCGGGGGCCCGGGCCGCCCAGCCCCTATCTGGTCCAGAAGCGTGACGCCAACGGCGGGATCACCGGCAACCTCCCCAACAACAGCCTCGACAGCGAGGAATCCCCGCCCCGGCTCCCCAGCGACGCCGCCTGGTTCTCCAAGCACGCCGGCAAGGCCGCCACCGTCCCGGCGACCAGCGGCGACGGACGCTGGCGGGTGGTCGTCCAGCCGACCGGCGACGGCGACAACGTGGTCGTGGCGGCCAGCCTTGACGCGATCGACAGCACCACCCGCCAGCTCCGGCTGATCGACCTGGTGGTGAGCGCGGTCGTGCTGCTGGCGGTGGCCGTGCTCGGGGCGGCCATCGTGCGGGCGTCCCTGCGCCCGCTGGTCGACATCGAGCAGACGGCCAGGGCGATCGCCGCCGGCGACCTGACCCGCCGGGTGCCCGACCGCGACCCCCGCACCGAGGTCGGCCGGCTCGGCCGGGCCCTCAACACCATGCTGGCCCAGATCGAGTCGGCCTTCGGGGCCAGAGCGGCCTCGGAGGAGGCGGCCCGGCGCTCCGAGGACCGGATGCGGCGGTTCGTGGCCGACGCCAGCCACGAGCTGCGCACGCCCCTGACCACCATCAGGGGCTTCGCCGAGCTGTACCGGCAGGGGGCCGCCCGCGACCCGGCCGAGCTGGACCGACTCATGCGGCGGATCGAGGACCAGGCGGCCCGGATGGGGCTGCTGGTCGAGGACCTGCTCCTACTGGCCCGCCTCGACCAGCAGCGCCCTCTCGACCGCGACCCGGTCGACCTGCTCGCCCTGGCCGCCGACGCGGTCAACGACGCTCGGGCGGTCGCCCCCGACCGCCGGATCGAGCTGGTGCTCGGCACCGGCGACGGCGACGGGGGGAGCGCCCTGGTCGTGCTCGGCGACGACCAGCGACTACGTCAGGTGCTGGCCAACCTGGTCAACAACGCCCTCAACCACACCCCGGCCGGCAGCCCGGTCGAGGTCCGGGTCGGGACCGCCGCCCTCGACGGCCGCCCGGGCGCCGCCGTCGAGGTCGTCGACCACGGCCCCGGCCTCACCTCCGAGCAGACCGAGCGGGTGTTCGAGCGCTTCTTCCGGGCCGACCCGGCGCGCACGTCGGCCGCCGGCGGCACCGGGCTCGGGCTGTCCATCGTGGCCGCCCTCGTGGCCGTCCACGGGGGGACGGTCCAGGTCGACAGCGTCCCCGGCCGGGGCGCGCGCTTCCGGGTGGTCCTGCCGCTGGCCCCCGACGCCGCCGCCTAGCCTCTCAGCAACTTCCCAGGCGCGGCCCAAGTTGCCCCAAGGGGCGGGGCCGACCATCTCGAGCATGAGATCAGCGCCCGAGAAGCAGCCTGCGGCCATGCCGGCCCTCGACCTCGCCGGCTTGATGGTCGAGGTGGTGGTCCCGGTCCACAACGAGCAGCAGGTGCTGGAGACCAGCATCTGGCGGCTCCACGGGTACCTGAAGGCGAGCTTCCCGTTCAGCTTCCGGATCACGGTCGCCGACAACGCCAGCACCGACGCCACCTGGCCGCTGGCCGAGCGGCTGGCCTCCCAGCTCCCCAACGTCCGTGCCGTCCACGTCCCCCAGAAGGGCCGGGGCCGGGCCCTGCGGCAGGTCTGGAGCGCCAGCGACGCCGCCGTGGTCGCCTACATGGACGTCGACCTCTCCACTGGCCTCGAGGCCCTGCTGCCGCTGGTCGCGCCCCTGCTCTCGGGCCACAGCGACCTGGCCATCGGCACCCGGCTGGCCAACGGCGCCGCCGTGGTCAGGGGGCCGAAGCGGGAGCTGGTCTCGCGCTGCTACAACCTGCTGCTGCGGACGGCCATGCGGGCCCGCTTCAGCGACGCCCAGTGCGGCTTCAAGGCGGGCAGGACCGAGGTCGTGAAGGCCCTGCTGCCGGCCGTCGAGGACCAGGCCTGGTTCTTCGACACCGAGCTGCTGCTGGCCGCCCAGCGCCTCGGCCTCCGCATCCACGAGGTCCCGGTCGACTGGGTCGAGGACACCGACAGCCGGGTCGACGTCGTCCGGACCGCGCTGGACGACCTGCGCGGCATGGCCAGGGTGGCCCGCCAGCAGCTGCCCAGCTTCGCCGCCATCGGGGCCGTGTCGACCGTGGCCTACCTCGGCCTCTACTGGCTGCTGCGCAACGTCACCGGGGCCATGGCCGCCAACGCCGTCGCCCTGTTGGCCACCGCGGTGGCCAACACCGCGGCCAACCGCCGCTTCACCTTCGGCGTCACCGGCCGCTCCGGGCAGCTGCGCCAGCACCTGGAGGGGCTGGCCGTGTTCGGGCTCGGCCTGGCCGTGACCAGCGGCGCCCTCGCCCTGCTGGAGCGGTCCGAGGCCCGGCCG
>DATENJ010000233.1:0-4231 GCA_035275125.1 Actinomycetes bacterium
GGTCCCGCAGCCACAGGGCGCCCGCCGCCAGCACCAGGACCAAGACCAGGAGCAGCACGCTCCTGGTCAGACGGCGACGCCGACCCGGCGACATCCGTTCCATCTCCGCTGTTCCACGGTTGGCGGCCGAACGCGACATACCATACCGCGCAGGCAGGACCGGGAGGGGGACGAGGGGGGCGGTAGAGACGGGAAGGTCTGGGTATCAGGGGAGGGCGGGCCCAGCCGGCCCGGGCGAACGGCGCCTCGGGGCGCCGAGGGCAGCGCGACGGGAGGGTTGCGTGGCGGACGCGCGGGTGCTGGGGCTCGACCTGGGCACGTCCTCGGTGCGGGCGCTGGTGTTCGACGACCAGGGGGTCGCCCTGCCCGACGCGCTGGCCCGGCGACCCACCTCCCTGGAGATCTCCGACGAGGGCAAGGCCGAGCTCGACCCGGACGAGGTGGTCGCGGCCATCGGCGAGTGCCTCGACGAGCTGGCCGGCCGGGGGGAGCTGGACCAGGTCGAGCACGTGGCCACCTCGTGCGCCTGGCACTCGGTGGTCGCCCTGGACGCCGCCGGCCGCCGCCAGACGGGGGCGCTCACCTGGGCCGACACCCGGGCCGCGCCGCTGGTTCCCGAGCTCCGCTCGCGGGGCGACATGGACCGCCTGCAAGCCGCCACCGGGGCCCGCCCCCACACGCTGTACTGGACCGTCAAGCTGCCCTGGCTGGCCCGCCAGCTCTCCCCCGCCCCGGCCCGCTACCTGGGGCTGGCCGAATATGTGACCGGAGCCCTGCTGGGCGACCCCAGCGCCTCGCTCTCGATGGCCTCCGGGACCGGGCTGCTGGAGCTGGCCACCGCGACCTGGGACGCCCAGGCGCTGGAGCTGGCCGGGGTGGACGAGCGGGTCCTGCCGGCCATCGCCCCGGGAGGCTGGGCGGGCCGGCTCGGGCCCGAGGGGGCCAGGCGCTGGCCCTCCCTGGCCGGGGCGACCTGGCACCCGGCGACCGGCGACGGGGCCGCCTCCAACATCGGCGCCGGCTGCGTCTCCCCCGACCGGGTGGCCATCAACGTCGGCACCTCGGCCGCCATCCGCGCCGTCGAGCCGGCGGCGACGGCCGCGCCGCTGCACCGGGAGCTCTGGCGCTACCTGGTCGACGACCGCCAGGTGGTCAGCGGCGCCGCCTTCTCGGGGGCCGGGAACCTGTACGCCTGGCTGCGGCAGGTGACGACCCTGCCGGCCGAGGGGTCGGTCGAGAAGGAGCTGGCGGCCGTCCCGCCGGGGTCGCGCGGGGTGGTGGTCATGCCGTACCACGCCGGGTCCCGCCCGCCGCTCGACCTGGCCGCCGGGTCGGGGGCGATCACCGGGATCTCCCTGGCCACCACCGCGGTCGAGATCCTCTCGGCCACCCTCGAGGCCGTCTGCTACCGGCTGGCCGCCGGGTACGAGGCCCTGGCCGCCATGCTGTCCTCGGAACCGGAGGTGGTCGCCTCCGGCGGGGCGATCGTCGCCTCCCCGTGGTGGCAGCAGACCCTGGCCGACGTGCTCGGCCGCCCGGTCCGGGTGGTCGACGAGCCCGAGGCCTCGGCCCGGGGGGCGGCCCTGCTCGCCCTCGGCCAGACCACCGAGCCGGCCACCGTCCGCGTGGTCGAGCCCCACCCCGACGCCGTCGAAGCCCAGCGGGCCGCCCGAGCCCTCCACGAGGACCTGGCCGCCCGGCTTGGATATGTTTGACGCTCTGTAGGGAAGGTATTGGCCCACCCATGGCACAGGCGCTCTTGGGGGGCCGTGGGGGGAGCGAGCTCCCCCCACATGGATCAGGGGGACAACAGAGACAGGAGACCCACTGTGACCGACCGAGAGGACCAGTTAGCGGAGCAACTGCCCGAGGACATCGACCCGCACGAGATGGCCGACAGCGTCGAGGACGAGCTGGTGGCCGAGGAGGGCCTCGAGCTGGGGCTGGATCCCGACCTGGCCCTGTTCGCGGCCCGGGACGAACTGGAAGAAGGCGAGGAGCTGCCCGGGTAAGTTACGCTCTGTTTCACATGGAACAGCGCGCGCTCATCACCGGCATCGGCACCGTCAACCCGCTCGGGTTGGACGCTCCCTCCACCTGGGAGGCGATGCTGGCCGGGCGCAGCGGCATCGAGACCATCGCCGCCTTCGACCCGTCGGCCTACCCGGTCCGGATCGCCGGCGAGGTTCGCGGCTTCGACCCCGAGTCGGTGGCCTCGCGCAAGGACGCCCGGCGCATGGACCGCGGGGTGCTGTTCGCCGTGGCCGCGGCCGACGAGGCGGTGGCCGACGCCGGCATCGACAAGTTCGACCCCGAGCGCACCGGCGTGATCGTCGGCTCGGCCATCGGCGGCATCGGGATCGTCGAGGAGCAGCAGCGCATCCTGCTCGAGAAGGGCCCGGGCCGGGTCTCGGCAACCTTCCTGCCCAACTGCCTGGTCGACACCGCCACCAGCTACATCGCCACCAAGCTGGGCGTCGTCGGGGTCAACTTCGCGGTGGTGTCGGCGTGTGCCACCGGGTCCCACGCCATCGGCGAGGCGGCCGAGCTGATCCGCCAGGGCAAGGCCGACGTGATCCTGGCCGGCGGCACCGAGGCCTGCATCACCCCGCTGGTCCTGGCCGGGTTCTGCCAGATGCAGGCCCTTGCCCCCGGCAACGACGACCCGCCGGCGGCCTCACGCCCGTACGACCGGGCCCGGGCCGGGTTCGTGATCGCCGAGGGCGCCGCCGTCGTCCTGCTCGAGTCCGAGGCCTCGGCCCGGGCCCGCGGGGCCAAGGCCTACGCCGAGGTGGCCGGGTACGGCGCCTCCAACGACGCCTACCACGTGGCCACCCCCCACCCGGCCAGCCGCGGGGTCATCCACATGTTCAACGACGCCCTGGCCTCGGCCAGGATCCGCCCGGACGAGGTCGACTACATCAACACCCACGGCACCGGCACCCCCCTCGGCGACCCGGCCGAGACCCAGGCCATCCGCCAGGCGTTCGGCGCCCACGCCGACGAGCTGGCCGTCTCCTCCACCAAGTCCATGACCGGCCACCTGTTCGGCGCGGCCGGCGCCCTCGAGGCGATCGCCAGCGCGCTCGCCCTGCGCGACCAGGTCCTGCCCCCGACCATCAACCTCGAGGACCCGGACCCAGCATGCGACCTCGACTACGTACCCCTGAAGAGCCGGGAGGCCCGGATCGACGTGGCCATCTCGAACTCAATGGGTCTGGGCGGCCACAATGGCGCCGTCGTCCTTCGCCGCGTCAGCTCCTGAGCCAACGCCGCGACGCCGTCGCCGCCGCCCGCCAGGCCGGCCCGCCGCCCGTCCCGGTCAGCATGACCATGCTCCTCCGCGAAGCCCTCCGCAGCCCCCGTGACATCGCCCTGATCCTCGGTTCACTCCTCCTGGCCATGCTCGTCACCTCCCCCCTCCCCACCTACCTCTGGGGCCCCACCGCCCTCATCCTCGCCGCCATCCCCGGCACCGCCATCATGAACCGGGTCCGCCGGCGAGCCGAAGACCGCCTCCGCCAGGAACAGGACCCCCCAGACCAGCCGTAGCGACCCGGTCCGCGTGCGCTACGCCGAGCCGCCGGCCCCGCGGTGGAATTGGGGCGGGCGGTCCTCGACCTCGACCTGCCGCTCGAGATAGAACTCCGCGCCCGAGTGCGCCAGCTCACGAACCTCGTCGTAGGTCGCCCCGACCGCGGTGAACCCAGGCAGGTCCTTCGACCTTGCCCACCAGCCCTCCGGCTCCTGGTGATACTCCATGACCACCCTGGCTGGACCGCTCACCGCTTCTTCCTTACGCACCGCAACGCCTCCTGCACCGAGAGGCCGACGTCCTCGACCAGAACGTCCCGCACCACTCCAGGCGCGATGATGGCCTTATCGTGCCACGCAAATGTGAGCGGCGGATAGCCGGCAGCCGACCGCAGCCGCCGGTGGGAACCGGTCTGCCGGACCACCCGGTAGCGCAACGGCGGCCGGGTAAGAACGGCGAGCAACTGCCGTGCCTTCATCGAAGGGAACACGGCGAGGAAGCTAGCTACCCCACCTCCCGACGCTGCGGGCTGTCCACAACCCCTGGGCTGGCTCAGTAGGGTTCGCAGCCGAGGCCGTCGCTGTCGGCGTCGAGGTCGAAGGGGTCGGGAGGGTGGACCCTGACTGTGCCCTGGACGTACTTGGGGCCGTTTCCGGAGCCTCCGGCGCAGTCGTAGTCGGAGGCGGTGGGGTCGAG
>DATENJ010000234.1:0-8955 GCA_035275125.1 Actinomycetes bacterium
CTGGCCCTGATCCTGGCGGCCGCGGTCCTCTGGCCGAGGCTGACGCCGCCCGGCCAGCCCGAATCCATCCGGCCTGAGCTGGTGCTGTCGGGCGTGCCCGGGATGGACCGGCGCGTGCGCGACGCCATCCCGACCGGCCAGACCACCCGCACCGACGTGGCCGTCGGCCCGGACGCGGTGTGGGTGCTCAACCGCAACCGGCTGCCAGCCCAGGACCTGCTGGTGCGGGTCGACCCGGCCACCGACCAGGTGGTGGCGCGGATCCCGGTCGGCCGCAACGCCCTCCGGGTGACCGTCGGGGAAGGCTCGGTGTGGGTGCTGCGGTCCAGCCCTGGACGGGCCGACCTGGTCGAGGTCGACCCGGCCCGCAACCTGGTGGTCGGCACCCGCCAGGTGTGGGCGACCAGTGACCCGGACGGCGGCCTGGCCGAGCAGCTGGTGGTGGCCGGTGGGAGCGCGTGGTTCGTCGCCCAGCCGGGCCTTGTCCGCTACGACCTGCGGTCAAACGCGGCGCAGACGGTCCTGCCGGCCTCGAGCTACTCGCCGCAGAGCGGCCTGGCCGCAGCCGGGGACTCGATCTGGGTGGCGGCCGCTGGCTCGGTGGTCCGGGTCCGCACTTCCGACGCCGCCGTCCTGGCGCCGATCAACCTGGCCGCCCTGGGGGTGATCCCGATCGACGGTTTGGCCTCCGGCGGTGGAACGCTGTGGGTGTTCGGCTACGGCCAGGCCGTCAACGTCGACCCGGCCACCGGTCGGGTGGTGGCGACGGCCGAGTTGCGAACTGACCGCCCCGCCGACCTGCAGCCCGGCCTGGTCGCGGCCGACAGCACCGTCGTCGCCGCCCGCAGCCGCACCTCCCTCTACCTGCTCGACCCGGCCGCCACCCGGGCCCAGGCCCCGGTCCCGCTCCCGGGCACCGGCTCGATCGGCGTCGGGGCTGGGGCCGTCTGGGTGACCGACAACGCCCGGGGCCGACTGCTCCGGGTCGACCCCCAACCCTGAGCCACGCTCGAAGGAGAAGCCATGTACTGGATCTACGCCACCATCGTGGCCGGCTTGGTCGCGGCGTGGTTGTTCGACAGGCGAGCACGCCGCAACGGGCACCGGGTCCGGGCCAACCTGCGAGGCCTCACGGACGTGAAGTACAGCCACGCCGGACCCATCGACCCCGCGTCGGGGGCACCGCCGTTCATCTACTCCCGTGTTGAGGAGGTCGCTCGCGAGGACGTCCGGCGGATCGAGAACCAGTGACGCACGCTGCTCAGGCGTGGGCTGTCGGCGGCAGGTGCTGTACTACCGCGCAACGACGACCAGGAGCACTGCCATGCCGACCGCGGAGAAGCTGGTGCTGCCTCAAGGGTACGGGCAGACAACCCAGACACTGGCCTGGGAGCAGGTGCGTGCTCAGCTCGAACAGGCCAAGCAGTACTGGCTTGCCACCAACCGCCCGGACGGAAGCCCACACCTGGTGCCGGTCGACGGCCTGTGGGTCGACGACGTCTGGTACTACGGAGGCAGCCCTGAGACCGTCCACGTACAGCTGGTGCGGGCGAACCCGCAGGTGACGATGCATCTGCCGGACCCCTGGAAGGTCGTGGTGGTGCAGGGAGCAGTTCGCGTGTCGAAGCCTTCGCCGGAACTGGCCCAGCGGCTCGCCGATCTCGCCAACGACAAGTACGCCGAGTACGGCATCAAGTTCGAAGCAAGCTCCTACTCCGAGCCAGGGGCGCTGCACCCGCGGCGGGTGATCGCGTGGTCGTCGTTCCCCAAGGATGCGACCAGGTTCACCTTCACCGAATGACGGTGTGGATGCGGCCGGGTCATCGGCGTGCCGCGCGGGTGAGCCTGCCGGCGAGGGCGAGGACGTGCTCGGCGAGTTCGGGCGGGTCGAGGATCTCGAACTCGGCGCCGATGATGGCCACGTAGATGGCGAGCATGTCGGGGGATTCGGCGCCGGTCTGCAGGATGCAGGCGTGCTCGCCGTCGGCTTGGAGGTGGCCGACGGTGGGCGGGAGACGTTCGGCGGCTGCCTGGACCGGGAGGTGCAGCCGGATGCGGGCCTGGTAGCGGTAGGGCGCGGAGGACACCGAGCGGGATACATACGCGGCGGCGTCGCCGCCGGGCGGGTCGCGCGGGGTGAATCGTGGCCCGGTGATCCGCGGTGAGGTGATCCGGTCGGCGCGGAAGGTGCGCCAGCCGTTGTTTGCCGGGTCCCAGCCGAGCAGGTACCAGCGGCGGCCGGTGTGCACCAGGTGGTGCGGTTCGGCGGCGCGGGAGGCCTCGGTGCCGTCGTGGCTGGTGTAGCGGAAGCTGATCCGCTGCCGCTCGCGGGCGGCGGTGGCGATCACCGTCAGGATCGCCGGGTCGACCGGTGCTGCGCCGCCGGGCAGCCGCAGGGTGACCGAATGCAGCGCGCTGACCCGGTGGCGCAGCCGGGAGGGAAGCACCTGTTCCAGCTTTGCCAGCGCCCGGACCGAGGCTTCGTCGATCCCGGTGACGGTGCCGCCGGCGGCGGTGCGCAGGCCGACCGCGACCGCGACGGCTTCCTCGTCGTCCAGCAGCAGCGGCGGCATGGCGGTGCCCGCGACCAGGCGGTAGCCCCCAACGGCGCCCATGGTGGCCTGTACCGGGTAGCCGAGGTCGCGGAGCCGCTGGATGTCGCGGCGGATGGTGCGCGGGCTCACCTGGAGGCGTTCGGCCAGCTCGCTGCCTGGCCAGTCGCGTGGCGTCTGGAGCAGGGACAGCAGCCGCAGCAGCCGAGCCGGGGTGTCGGACATGAATCTCATGATGCCAGCCATGTGGGACAGGAACTGGCCTATATGGCATCTAGGATGGAGCCGTTGAGCCGTCCGCCCAGCGACCGCGAGGAGGACCATGAGCGGCGAGATTCGTCCCTTCCGGATCGACATCCCCCAGGCCGACCTGGATGACCTGCGTGACCGGCTGGGCCGCACCCGCTGGCCGGCCGAGCTGCCAGGGTCTGGCTGGGAGGCCGGCGTGCCGGTGGGCTACCTGAGAGACCTGGCCGCCTACTGGGCCACCGGGTATGACTGGCGCGCCCAGGAGGCGCGGCTGAATGCGTTCCCGCAGTTCACCACCGTCCTCGACGGGCAGGACATCCACTTCCTGCACGTCCGCTCGGCCGAGCCGGCCGCGCTGCCGCTGATCATCACCCACGGCTGGCCCGGCTCGGTCGCCGAGTTCATCAACCTCATCGGCCCGCTGACCGACCCCGCACGCCACGGCGGCGACCCCGCCGACGCCTTCCACGTCGTCGCCCCGTCGCTGCCCGGCTTCGGCTTCTCCAGCCCGCTGGCCGGGCCGGGCTGGGACACCCGCCGGGTCGCCGGGGCCTGGGCCGACCTGATGCACCACCTCGGCTACCAGCGCTACGGCGCCCAGGGTGGCGACACCGGCTCGATCGTCTCCCCCGAGCTTGGCCGCATCGACCCCGAGCACGTCATCGGCGTGCACGTCAACAACCTGGGCACCTTCCCCTCCGGCGACCCGGCCGAGCTGGCCGGGCTCACCGAGGCCGACCAGGCCCGCCTCGCGCTCCTGGAGCAGTACGGCCGTGACATGAGCGGATACGCCATCGTCCAGTCAACGCGGCCGCAGACCCTTGCCTACGCGCTCACCGACTCACCGGCTGGCCAGCTCGCCTGGATCGTCGAGAAGTTCAAGGAATGGACCGACCCGGCCGCGAGCCTGCCCGAAGACGCCGTCGACCGCGACCTGATCCTGACCGACGTGTCGGTGTACTGGCTGACGGCGACGGCGGGTTCCGCGGCCCGCATCTACTACGAGGGTGCCCGCGCCTGGGGCCAGTCCCGGCCACGCTCCCCGGTGCCGACCGCGGTGGCGGTGTTCCCCGGCGACACCACCATCCGGCCGCTGGCCGAACGCGAGCACAACGTGGTGCACTGGGCCGAGTTCAGCCGCGGCGGGCACTTCGCCGCGATGGAAGCCCCCGACCTGCTGGCCGGCGACGTGCGCGAGTTCTTCCGCCAGTTCCGCTGACACCACCGGGCAAGCGGCCAGGTCAGGCGAGCTGCTGGGAGTGGATCTCGCGGCACAGGGTGAGGCACGCCGCGCAGATGGCCGCGTCGTCGGCATGCTTTCCAGCCGGATTGCCGACGGTGGTGGCAAGTCCATTGACCTGGTGGCGGCGCTTGCCGCAGAAGCTGCATCGCCGCTGGGCCAGGTTGTCGGGGACGCTCTGCAGCGGGCCAAGGGCGGTTTCGGCGGCCTGGCCGGAGCGGATGACTGTCTCGGCCATCTCGACGCACCCCTCGCAGATGTAGACGTCCGGCCCGGCCACGAGCTTGCGCGCCTTTCGCTGCCGCCGGCCGCAGAAGGAGCAGGCCAGGTCCGGCGGGAGCTTGCTGCGCCTGCCCCATCGCCGTGCCCCGCCGGCTGTCTCGATGATCTGGTGGACCCGCTGGTGGCTGAGATTCAGGGCCGCGGCGAGCTCGCGCAGTGACGCGCCGCTCAGATGGAGCCGGCGGACGGCCCGGTAGAACCGCGCCTTGGCGACGTCGGCGGCATGGTCTGCCTCGATGAGTTGTTCCTGCGCCAGCCTCGCGTCGGCCAGCAGCTTCTCATCCATCTTGTCTAGCGTATCTAGACGCTAGACGCGTGACAAGCCCGAAGGTCACCGGGTGGCCGTGAAGCAGAACTGGATGCAGGCGAAGAAGAACTCGCCCTGTTCCCCGAGCTCGTGCTGTTCGGCCGCCCACCGGCTGGCCGCTTCCTCGGTGATGTCGTCGCGGCCGGCGACGTACTGCTGGACCAGCGGAGTGATCGCCGCGCCATAGCTGTCGGGGGTGAACTCCACGCTGGCGAAGGTGTGGCCCTCGACGCGGATGTCGCCGAACCCCGCCGAACGCAACTGTGCGGCGAGGGTTCGCGGCAGGCACGGGTCGGCGAGGTGGCCGTCCCAGGTGGCCAGCACGCGGCGCATCCGGTCGGGATCGGCCGAGTGCCAGGACACGGTCGACCAGTCGACGTCCCAGACGACCAGCCGGCCGCCGGGACGCAGGGCGCGGTACAGCTCGGCAAGGACGGCCGCCGGGTCCGAGATGTACTCGAGCACCTGCACCGACAGCGCCTTGTCGAAGCTGGCGTCCGCCACCGGCAGCGCGGTCGCGTCCGCCTGGTGCAGCGCCACGTTGCCCTGGCCCTGGGTGCGGCGCCTGGCCAGCGCGAGGGTCTGCGGGCTGGCGTCGACCCCGACCACCGAGCCGGTCGCGCCGACCTGCTCGAGCAGCTCGGCGACGTAGAAGCCCGGCCCGCAGCCGACGTCAAGGACCCGCTCGCCGGGGGCGGCCCCCAGCGCCTCGCGGACCAGCCGTCGCCGGCGCAGCACGTCGCGGGTGCGGTACAGGGTCTCGAGCTGGTTGGCGAGGTCGTCGTCGAAGACCAGCTGGCTCATCGGGAGGCCCTCCTGCTGGGGCGCGTCGGCCTGTGGCAGCTTGCCTCCGCCCACCGCCCGACGCAAGCGCGGTCCTGGTCAGCTGGGTTCGTCAGCCTTGGTGGCGCCCGCCGAACTGCCAGTCGTGGATCTCCAGGCTCGTATACAGCCCGGCCTGCACGTACGGCGCGCCGGCCAGCATGGCCTCCACCGCGGTGCGGTCATGGAGCTGAACCAGCAGCGCGCTGCCCACCCACCCGGCGCCGTCGTCAGACAGCAGGGGACCGTGCAGGATGAACCCGTCGCGGTGGCCAGGCTCGTCGAACCAGCGCCGCTGCGCCCCCTCCAGGGCCTGGCGGGCTGCCTCCACGCCCGGCTTGCCGTGCCCGATGACCAGGAAGCGCCGGTCACCGCCGGGCTCGGAGGAGTAGTCCCACATCGTGCGGCCCAGCGCGTTGCGCCAGCGGCGCACCAGCACCTCGCCGTACACGCCAGCCCGGTAGAGGGGCTCCTGGAAGGCGAACACCCGCGCTGCCTGGGCGTCGGGCAGGGCCACCAGATGCATGCTGCCGGTCCAGGTGGTGCGGTCCGGGGTCAGCGTCGGCCCCCTGGCGATCATCGCCTCGGCATAGCCGTCCATGAACGACCAGTGGGCCTCGGCCAGCTCGTCGGCCAGCGCCTCGGTCCCCGGCCGGCCACGGCAGTAGAAGAAGAATTCCACGGTCAGGGATGCTACTTCGGCGCCGCCAGCCCCGCGCGAAGCGGACAGACCCGAGCATCAGGCGTGTTCGGCCTGGAGCGTCTCGGTCACGGGACGGCGGCTGCCGAGGCGGGCGGGAACAGCGGTGAGCGCCGCCACCACGAGCACGGTTGCCAGCACCACGGCGTGCAGCTGCCAGAGCGACGGGAGCGTGGCCCTGTCGCTGTCGCCGCCGGTGATCGCGTTGATGGCGGCGAACAGTGCGAAGCCTCCCGGGAACACGCCAAGGATGGCGCCGGCGAGCGCGGGGAGCACCTGCGCGGCCGCCAGTGCCGCACTCACGTCACGTGGGGTTGCGCCGAGGGCGCGTGCCAGCGCGGAGGAATGCCGGTTGTCGAGCACCGTCGCCCAGGTGATGAAGATGGCGTTGACCGCCGCCAGGGCGAGCAGGATGAGCATCACGACCAGGAGCACCTGGCGCAGCAGCTCCACCTGTGCATCGTCGTAGCCGCCGGCGAGTGGTTGGGTCGTGAGGTAGGCGTTGAGAACCAGCGCGACGAAGATCCCGCTGACTGTGATCGCGATACTGACCACACCCAGCACGACCCGTCGCGGCCGGCGGGCGGCGACCCGCACGGCGAGCAGCAGCGGGACGGGCAGTCGCGCCGAGACCGCGATCAGCCAGCCGGTGCGGCGGGGTGGGCGGGCCGAGTCGGCCAGCGCGTCGACGGTGCTGGAGCGGGCTGCGCGCACCGCCGGAACAGCGCTCGCAGCGACCGCGAGTCCGAGGGCCACGGCGGTCACCACAGCGACCGTGGACACAGTGATCGACGGCGTGCCCGCGCTGCCGATGAGGCCGGCGCCGGACTCGGTGAGCAACGGAGCGGTCAGCGACCCGACCGCCAACCCGGCCGCGGCCGCGACGATGGCCACGAGGACATACTCCGCGAGCAGCACGGCAGCGACCAGGCCCGGTGTGCCGCCGACTGCCTTGAGGAGCCCGACGCGTCTGGTCTGGTCGGCCATCCGGCCGCCGACCAGCACCGAGAGACTGGCCACGGCGAGCAGGCCGAGCAGCCAGGCTCCAATCAGCAGAAGGATCTGGGTGTCTCGGGCCAGCTCGGTGGCCTCCTCGAGGATCTCCTCCCAGGACGCCAGGCGGGGCGAGTCAAGGCTCTCCGGGGGGTTTGCGTCGACGAACGCCTTGGCCGCATCCGGGTCGGCCAGCTTCAGGTTCATCACATAGGACAGGGAGGCTGGATCCGGGGTGAGGCTCCGCACATCCGCCTGGGTGAGCCAGACCAGACCTGGATTCTGTAGCAGGCCCGGAGGAAGCTCGGACAGCTCCTCGGGAGTCGCACCGCTCGCGCAGCCCGGGGGGACAAGGCAGGAGGCCGCCGGATAGGGCGGCATGGCGGCGGTGACCGCCACCCCGACGACGTCGAACGACCGGCCGTCCAGGGTGACGGGATCGCCGACGCGCACATCGAGCGCCTTGGCGAAGGCGGCCTCGACCACCACGCCGCCATCGCTAACCCAGCTGCCCTGGATCAGCTCGGGCTGGTCGACCGACGCGGGCGCGGCGTCGCGCCCAACGGCCTGCACAGCTGACGTTCGACCGGATGTCTGGAGTTCCGCCGGGGTGACCGGGTACGGTCCGTTGTGGTCGACGACGCCGGGAGCGCTGGCCAGCTCCTCGAGGCCGGAGAGCCCGGCGGGCTGGCCGACGCTGGCGACCACGTCGGGTCCGTTGGTCGCCTCCCGGGTGCTCTGGTAGGGGTCGCTGGCCGCGTCGCGCAGGACGAGCCCGAGGGTCAGCGTCGTGGTGGCCGCCATGATGGCAAGCAGCAGCAGCGCGGCCTCGGTGCGGCGCCGCCGGAGGTCACATGCGGCGAGGCGGCCCACGAGCAGGATGCGGCCCGTCACCCTCAGTCCTCCAGCCCGACGAGGGCGCCGAGCTGCCCGGTGCTGCCACCGGTCAACCTGGTCTCGTCCAGGAACGCGCCGTCGCGCATCGAGATCATCCGGTCCGCGGTGGCCGCGATCCGCGCGTCATGGGTGACGATGACCAGCGTCTGACCGGACTCGTGCAGGCGCTCGAAGAGCCGGAGGACGTCCAGGGTGGCGGCGCTGTCGAGATTTCCGGTCGGTTCGTCGGCCAGAACGACCAACGGTTCGTTGCTCAACGCCCGGGCGATGGCGACCCGCTGGCGCTGGCCGCCGGACAGCGCCGAGGGCAGGAACCGCGCCCGGTCGGCGAGCCCGACCTGCTCCAGCAGCTCCTCCGCACGCCGTCTGGCGGCCCAGGGCGAGCGTCCGGCCAGCAGCGCCGGCAGCTCGACGTTCTCCACGGCGGTGAGCTCCTCCATCAGGTGGAAGGACTGGAAGACGAAGCCGACGTCGGTGCGCCGCATCCGGGCCAGGGCCTTCTCGGAGCTGCCGTCGACGCGGCGGCCGTTGAGCCAGACCTCGCCGCCCGAGGGCCGGTCCAGCCCGCCGAGCAGGTGCAGCAGCGTGGACTTGCCACAGCCGCTGGGCCCCATGATGGCCACCGTCTCGCCGGCGGCGACGTCGAGGTCCACTCCGTCGACGGCCCGCACCAGCCCCTCGCCCTTGCCGTGGTGTTTCCACAGCTTGCGAGCGCGCAACACGGTCACGATCCACTCCTTCGGTGGTGCCAGGTGCTCTCACAGGCCTCGAGCCAGCGCAGGTCGGCCTGCAGCCGCAGCACGACGCCCTCCAGCAGCAGTCCGGCGATCGGATCCACCGACCGGTCCAGCGCGGCCCGCTGGGCGTCGCGCAGCCGGCGCAGCACCTCGCGTCGCTGGGCGTCGACCAGGGC
>DATENJ010000235.1:0-10780 GCA_035275125.1 Actinomycetes bacterium
CCAGCATCGGCGCATGCAACATCCCCGCCCACGGCCCAGCCCCCACCAGCCCCACCGCAACCCCGCGCACCGCACCAGCCTCCCGCTCGCTTTTCCCCCAATCTCTCACGGACACCGCCTGATACCCTCGCCCGACCACGCGGGTGTAGCTCAATGGCAGAGCACAAGCCTTCCAAGCTCGTGACGCGGGTTCGATTCCCGTCACCCGCTCCACCATCAACGCTGAAGGAGACGACCGCGCCGCGGTGGCCGCCGTCGAGGAGGACGTCATGGGAGCGCTGGTCGTCAACATGTTCCTGTCGTTGGACGGGGTCCTGCAGGGGCCCGGCGGGCCCGACGAGGACCGCGCGGAGGGATTCGCCTACGGCGGGTGGCAGGCGCCCTTGATCGACGAAGGGTCGGGGAAGGTCATCACCGACAACATCGCGAGCTTGGAGGCGCTGCTACTCGGCCGCAAGACCTATGAGATCTTCGCGGCCTACTGGCCCAGGCAGCCGGCCGAGAACCCGATCGCGGCCCGGCTGAACAGCGCGCCCAAGTACGTCGCCTCGCGGACGCTGGACACCGTGGGGTGGGCCAACTCCAAGCTGCTCGAGGGCGACGTGGCCGAGGCGGTGGCACGGCTCAAGGGGGAGTTCGGCCGGGTGGACACCATCGGCAGCGGGAACCTGGTGCAGACGCTGCTGCGGAACGATCTGGTCGATCGGCTGAACCTGTGGGTGTACCCGGTCCTGCTCGGCAGCGGCAAGCGGCTGTTCGCCGAGGGCACCGTGCCGACCGCGCTGCGGCTGGTGGAGTCGGCGACCTTCAGCAAGGGCGCCGTGCAGCTCAGTTACGAGCGCGCCGGCAAGCCGACCTTCGGCAGCATGGCCTAGCCAGCTCGACTACGGGAGGGGGCGGCAGGGTGGACGAGCAGGAGGTTCGCGAGCTGTTCTTCGAGCGCCTGGAGCATCTCAGCGCCGAGGCCGAGTACGAGCAGCGGCATCCGGACTACGTGATGGAGATGCCCCAGTCGGGCGAGCGTATCCGCGGCCGCGAAGCAATGCGTGCCTTCCAGGAGGCCTATCCGAACCCGCCGAGCATCCAGCCGCGCCGGGTGGTCGGGTCCGGCGATGTCTGGGTGATCGAGGCCAGGTCCGACTACAGCGGACAGATCTTCAACGTTGCGATGATCGTGGAGTTCCGCGACGGCAAGATCTGGCGGGACACCCGCTACTACGCCGAGCCGTTCGAAGCGCCGGCATGGCGGTCGCAGTGGGTCGAGCCGATAGAGGGCTAGAGCCTGCCCGCGCCCTCCTACTTCCGGTTCTTCATTCGGACGGCCGGCGGGGGTGACATGGCGGGCAGCCGCCCAGCCAATCGAGGGTCTTCCGCCGCTCCAATGTCGGCGGCGAGCTTCCGACGAAGTGCCTGACCAGCCCGCCAGAGGCGCTCGATATCCTCATCGGGCAGCTGGTCTTGTCCCCCCCCTTCACCAGCAACAGTTGCCATGACTCCCAACATCTCAAGGTAGGCTCGCCTTGCCTCATCCGAAAGGAAGAGGCCGCCTGCCTCACCGAAATACCACCCATCGAAGGCTTGGGAAGAGTCGCTCAGCTCCATCCTTCTTGGATTGGTTCGCCAATAGCGCGGTAGCTTGTCTGTTCGCTTGTAGAACGACATGTACGCCTCAATACGACGCGCCCGTAGTTCGCGGTCATAGGCGTACTCGAGTTCACGTCGCATCTGCGCCCGGCTAGTTAGGAAGACTGACAGTCCTCCTGCTGCCGTTCCCAGAAGTGCCCCAAGGAGCCCCACGAGCAACTCCATGTGTTCCCCTCCCTGGTGGGACTCGGCCACCGCTGGCGCCGCGGCTAGGTCAGGCGACAGCATGACCGATCCCTGGATCGCACGGACGCCCTCGGCCACCCCCGGTGGCGTGGCAGAATTCCTGTCGCTCACCAGCGAACGGACAACCAGGGAGCCAGTTTGCCGACTCATGTCGCCCTGTTGCGCGGGATCAACGTCGGCGGCCGGAACCGGGTCGCGATGGCGGCGTTGCGTGAGGTCGTGGAGGGGCTTGGCCATACCGGGGTGGCGACCTACATCCAGAGCGGCAATGTCGTCTTCACCAGCGCTGAGGCCGATCCGGCGGCCCTCGTGGCGGCGCTCGAAGGTGCCATCGCCGACCAGCTGGACGTGCGGCCCAAGGTCGTTGTCCTGTCGTGCGAGCAGCTCGCCCAGGTGGTCGCGGACTTTCCCTTCCCCGAGGAGGACAATCCCAGGCTGGTGCACGCGCTGTTCTGGAACGGGCCGTTGGGGGCAGAGGAGCTCGCCGCCGTGGCCGCCGCCCAGGAGCAGGCTCGGGAGGCGGGGGGTCGCGACGAGGCGAAGGTCGTTGGGACCACCCTGTACCTGCACACCCCGGACGGCTATGGCCGCAGTGAGCTGGCCGTGAGGCTGGCCCGGATCGGCGGCGGCCGTGCCGGGGCGATGGCTGCCACCGCCCGCAACTGGGCGACCGTGCAGCGGCTGCTGGCCATGTGCGACAGCTAAGGAGTGCAGGTGAACAGCTAGGCCCTGGTGCCGCAGCGCCGCCCTAGACTTGCGGCATGACGACCGACCCTGGGGTGGTGATCCGGCCGCTGGAGGTGGCCGACGCTCCCGCCTGTGACGAGGTGGTTCTGAGTCTCCCCTACCATTTCGGCGACCCCGACGGGCGACGCGAGTGCGCTGAGGCCGTTCGGGCCAGCGACGGGCTGGTGGCGGTGCGGGACGGCCAGGTGGTGGGCTTCCTTACCGTGGTCCACCACTTCGAGGCGGTCAGCGAGATCACCTGGCTGGCGGTGCACGCCCGCCACCGCGGCCAGGGTATCGGCCGGGCGCTGGTCGGGCGGCTCACCGACCAGCTCAGGGGCGCGGGGCGGCGGCTGCTGCTGGTCCTGACCGTCTCCTCGCTGGAGGAGGAGCCGGGCGTGGCCGACGGCTACCAGCGGACCCGGGCGTTCTACCGCTCGGTCGGGTTCCTCCCGGCACGGGAGCTGCCGGACCTCTGGCCGGGCGACAAGGCCCTGCTGCTGGCCATGCCGCTCGAGGGCTAGGGCGTGCCCGGGAACAGGGCGAACCCCTGGTGAGGGGTGCCGGCGGCGCCCTGGAAGTCGCCGCCGATGGCCAGGCCGGCACCGAGCGCCTCGGCGGTGAGGACGCCGCGGGTGCCGCTGGCCCCTGGGTTCCAGGCCAGGGGGACGCCGGTCGCCGGGTCGAGAGCGGCCACGTGGGTGCGGACGGTCAGGGCGCCGGGGCAGCGGACGGTGTAGGAGGTGTTCTTGACCGTGCACAGGTTGGTCAGGTGGCCGCCGATGTAGACCGCGCCGGCGGTGGCCTCGACGGCGTTGATGTCGCCGGAGTTGAAGGGGCAGCCGGGGGCGCCGCCGTTGTGCCACAGGACCGGCGGGGTGCCGGCGGCGCCGGCGGGCATGGCGATCACCGACTCGTGGGCCGCGCCGCAGACGCTCTCGGTGCCGTCGGCGGTCGTCAGGTAGGCGGTGGCGCCGTCGGGTGCCAGCGCCACCCCCCAGCCGGAGGCGTGGATGTTGGGGTTCCAGCCGGTCAGGGTCCGCGAGGCGATCGCGACCGAGGCGAAGCTGTAGCGGACCGCGCCCCCGACCGAGGTGAACGACCCGGCCAGGTACAGGGTGGTCCCGCCCGGGCTGACGGCCAGGTCGCGAACGGCCCCGTCGGCGTGCAGGGCCATGGCCCCGACGGCGCCGGTGGTGGCGTTGACCGCCGCCAGCCGGACCCGCCGCCGGCCGTGGACGCTCGTGAAGGTCCCCCCGGCGAACAGGGTGTTGCCGGCCAGGGCGAGCTTGAGCACGGCCGCGTTGGGCTGCGGCCCGAAGGCGGTGTTGGCGATCCCGGTGACCGGGTCGAGCATGGCCAGCCGGTCGCAGCTGGTGCAGCCGCGGACGTTGTTGAACACCCCGCCGGCGTACAGGCGGATCCCGTCGGGGCTGGCCAGCAGGGCGTTGACGTCGTCGTCGGCCCGCGGGTCGAACCCGGGCACGTGCAGGCCGGTGGTCGCGTCGAGGGCGACCAGGTGGGCGCGGGCGATCGTGGGGCTGCCGTAGCCGACGCCGGTGAAGCTGCCGCCGACATAGATCGTGGTGCCGATCTGGGCGACCGCCCGCACCTCACCCCCGTAGAACTGGAGGGTGGTGGCCGGGGTCGGGGACGGCACGGCCCCGGCCGGCGGCAGCACCAGCCCGGCCAGCAGCAGGGTGACAAGAACGACGGGAACGATGCGGGCGGCGGTGCGCATGTGGCCCCACTCCAGACGCAGGCGGATAGACCGGCCCCGGGCGCGGCAAGGCTAAGCGCTGCGTGGTCGTCGGGGGATGCGCAATCTGACGTACTTCTGCCTTAGTTCCCGTATCTGCCGGGTCAGGAGTCCAGCGTCGCCTTGACGGTGATCTCGAGGTTGCCGCGGATGGCGTTGGAGATCGGGCAGCCCTTCTCCGCCTCCTCGGCCGCCTGCTGGAAGCCGTCCTGGTCGTACCCGGAGACCACGCCGTTGACCTCGAGGGCCGAGCGGGTGACGCCCCACCCGCCGCCCTCCTTGGGCTCAAAGGAGACGGTCGAGGTGACGTGCAGGCGCTCGGGGGCGTTGCCGGCCTGGGCCAGGAAGTTCGAGAAGGCCATCGCGAAGCAGGTGGCGTGGGCGGCCGCGAGCAGCTCCTCGGGGCTGGTCTTGCCATCGGGGCTCTCGGTCCGCGCCGCCCAGGTCACCGGGTAGCGGCCGATGCCGCTGGAGGCGAACTCGGTGTCGCCCTTGCCGCCGATCAGCGGCCCCTCCCAGAGCGTGTGCGCCTGGCGCTCAACTCCGGCCATGTCGACATCCTCCCGATTGATCGATCGTCCAGTCGGCGAAACGCTAGGCCGCTTGGGCCCGCCTGTCGACTCGAGCCGGTCCCGCCGCCCTCTACCCGCCAGAGCCCGAGCCCGCCAGACCCGGCATAGGGACCAGCGCCTGCTCGTGGCTGAGGAGCCAGGACTTGCGGTGGATGCCCCAGCCGTACCCGCCGAGGCGGCCGTCGGCGCGGAGCACCCGGTGGCAGGGCACGATCACGGCCACGTGGTTGCTCGCGCAGGCCGCCCCGGCGGCCTGCGCACCAAGAGGGTCGGTGGCCGGGTCGGCCAGCCCGGCCATGGCGCCAAGTTCCTTGTAGCTGACCGTCTGCCCGGCCGGCACGGTCCGCAGGGCCCGCCAGGCGACCTGCCGGGCCGGGTCGCCTGGCTGGGCCACCACCACCTCGTCCAGGGCACCGGCCTCGCCCTCCAGGTACGCGAGCATCCGGCTGGCCAGGGCGTCGGGATCGGTGGCCGGACGGACGCTGGCCGCCCGGCGCCGCGGGTCGAGGCGGCGCTGCAGGGTCTCGGGCCGACCGGAGAACCCGGCCGCGCAGACGCCGTCGCCGTCGACCAGCAGGGTGAACGGCCCCACCGGGGTGGGTACGGTCGTGGTGTGCAGGTGCATCTGGTCGCCTCCGCCGGCTCGGCTTGTCCCTCTCCCCGTTGAACACGGCGACCCTCGGGATCGTTTCACCCCAGCTGGCCGCCGTGGCCGCCGGGTCAGGACGAGCTGAAGCGGCGGCTGAGCCGGATGAACAGGACCGCGAAGGCAAGCGGGATCAGCGTGATCCCCGCGAAGATGATCAGGTTGATGACCAGTGTCATCGGCGCCTCCACACGTCCGCTCCGGCTTCAAGTGTAGCCGCCACCACGCGATCCGGAGCCGCTGTCCGCGCCGGGCACCGTCGTCGAGTCGACCTAGATGGTCGCCGTCAGGTCGCCTTGGGCGTGGAAGGTCGACGCCAGCCCGCGCTCGACAAGCGAGTCGACAACGGCCTGAACCCACTGCGCATGGTGTGCTTGCGATGCCGAGTTGATGATCGTGTCGGCCCGCTGCTCAAAGGCGTCCCGTGTCTGCTTCTCGATGTCGGCGGCGGGATCGCCCTTCAGGGTCACGGCCGCGGCCACCCGGAACGGTTCGAGGTCGGGCACCATCTGCTGTGTCAGCGGCACAGGGATCGGCCGGGTGAACCCGATCCACGCGCCCACACCATTCGCGACCGCATCCGGTCCCAGCTGATCCGATGAGGAGCAGGCCAGCGCCAGCACCAGCGAGTCCTTGAGCCGTGGGAACGTGGCGCTGTCGATCAGGACCGTCGGGTCCCCGAGCTGGGTACGGCGCGCGTGCCCGAAGTACAGGATGTGGACCGGCTGCGGGCCGGCGGTGATCGCCTGGTCCACCGTCGCCCTGGTGAGCGGCTGGGGGACGTTGGGCGACCCCGGCGCTGGCAGGGGCGGCGTGAGTGACTGGGCGCTGGGAACCGGGGCCTGCGACAGCGCGTGGGAGGCCACCATGCTGAGGACCTGCTCGGTGGCGTCGGACTCGGGCCGGATCAGGAGAACGGCCATGGCTCCCCCGTCGCGTCGCGCAGCATCCCGACCACCTCGTCGATTCGCTCCGCCGTACCTCGGCGGTCGGTGCGGTCGGTCAGGACGCCGGCCAGGAAGATCTCGAGGTACGACTGGCCGAGCTCAGTCCCCGCGCCCAGCTCCTCGGCCAGGCGACGCGGCGTCAGAAAGTCGCCATCCGGTGTCACGTACAGGGGGACGTCCGGGGCCCGCGACCGGCGGTACCAGCTGATCAGCCCCTCGCGTGTCGCCTCGATCTGCCCGGGCGACAACAGCCCATGGACGAGCGTGTTGACCTCGTCATTCCAGTGGGGCCGGTCCGGGCCGACGGTGTCAGCCACCGAAGGTGTCCCCCTGCCCTCCGGCAACGCCGAGTCTGCCGTGCGGATGGAGCTTCAAGGTGACCCGCTGGACGTCCGCACGCCCGGAGGTCCCCTTGCCCGACCCTTCCGCGCCGACGCCGAAGACCTTCAGGTTGAGCCCGCCACCCTTCTCCCGGCTCCGCTCGACCGTGAAGGTGACCTCGACCTCCGCTTCGGCCACGAACAGCCTGGCGTCTCCCTGGACATTGCGTTCGGCCTTCAGAAGGTCACGGTGGAGCGCCCCAAGGACCTCGGCCAGGTCAACGCCATCCTCTGCCATCTCGCCCCTTCCGGCTGATCCGGGTCGTTGCCGCACGCTACACGAGACTCGTGCGGCTGTGGTGGAGCGCGGGTAGCGTCTCGGGTGGGAGGCTGCCGTTGTCGGGCAGCGCGGGAGAGTGGCTGACGACGCAGGGGTGCGGATCCGCCTCCTCGGTGGATTCGAGGTCACGGTGGCCGGTCGGCCGGTGGCCGCCGACGCCTGGCGCCTACGCAAGGCCAAGACGCTGGTCAAGCTGCTGGCGCTCGCCCGCGGCCATCGGCTGCACCGGGACGTTCTGGTGGCTGTTCTATGGCCCGACCGCGACGCGGCGTCGGCCACCAACAACCTGCATCAGGCGCTGTACGTCGCCCGCCGGGCGCTCGCCGGGACGTCGGAGGCCCTGTGCTCGCTTCGTGACGACGTGGTGCTGCTGTCGGACGGCACCATGCCGTGGCTGGACACCGACGCGTTCGAAGCTGCGTGCCGGCGAGCCCACCAGTCCCGGGATCCACAGGACCTTCGGGCGGCGGCCGAGCTCTACCGCGGCGACCTGCTGCCCGAGGACCGGTTCGAGGACTGGACAGAAGGGCCGCGCGAGGCACTGCGCGAACGCTATCTCGGCCTGCTCATGGAGTCCGCCGAGGTGCTGTCGGACCAGGGCGAGCACGCCCAGGTCGTGGACATCGCGGGCGCCGTCACCGCCGCCGACCCCTTCCACGAGGGCGCGCACCGGACCCTGATGACGGCCCTGGCGGCGAGCGGCCGCCGCTACGAGGCGCTGGCGGTGTTCGACCGGCTCCGCGAGTCGCTGGCCGACGAGTACGCCGCCGACCCCGAGCCGGCGACCCGGCGGCTCTACCGGGACCTGCTCACCCACGGCGGCGCCGAGCCGGACACGCCGGTGGGTGTCAGGGAAGGCCCGCGGCCGGAGCAGACCTCGTTCGTCGGTCGCCGGCGCGAGCTGGCGGAGATCGGCCAGGCGATCGGCCGCACGCGACTGCTCACGCTGACCGGCCCTGGCGGCGCCGGCAAGACCAGACTGGCCTACGAGGTCGCGTCCCGGCTGGCCGACGGCTACCCCGACGGCGTCCATGTCGTCGAGCTGGCGTCGCTGTCGCGTTCCGAGCTGGTGCCGCAGACCGTCGCGTCGGTGCTGGACCTGCCGCTGCCCGAGACGGGGACGGCCGAGGTCGCGCTGGCTCGGCAGCTGGCCGAGCGGCACCTGCTGATCGTTCTGGACAACTGCGAGCACCTCCTGGACGCGTGTGCCCGGCTCGCCGTCGCCCTGCTGCGGACCTGCCCTGACGTCGTCGTCCTGGCGACCAGCCGCGAGCCGCTGCGCGTCGGCGGCGAGGTGACCTGGCGCACGCCGTCGCTCGCACTCCCCGACCTGCGGCGCCTGCCGCCCCTGGCCCGCCTGGCCGAGCTGGAGTCGATCCGGCTCTTCGTCGAGCGGGCGTGTTACGCGGCGCCATCGTTCGTACTGGACGAGACGACCGCGCCCGCGGTGGCCGAGATCTGCGTCCGCCTTGACGGGATGCCACTGGCCCTTGAGCTCGCCGCGGCGCGGACATCGGCCCTGGCGCCGGCCCAGATCGCCGCCCGCCTCGACGACGCGCTGCGCGTCCTTGGTCGCGGCAGCCGCACCGCCGTCACCCGCCAGCAGACGCTGCATGCCACGCTGGCCTGGAGCCACGATCTGCTCGAGGAGGACGAGCGGGCCCTGTTCCGGCGCCTGGCGGTGTTCGCCGGCAGCATGTCGCTGGAGGCGGTGGAGCGCGTCTGCGGCGGCGACGGTCTCGACGTCGTCGACCTGCTGAGCCGCCTGGTCGACAAGTCGCTGGTGCAGGCCGACCAGGCTGACGGGACCGTGCGCTACCGCCTCCTCGAGACCATCCGCCAGTTCGCCGACCAGCGGCTGCGGGACGCCGGCGAGCGGGCGGCGCGCGTCCGCGCCCACCGCGACTGGTACCTGGCGTTGGCCGAGGAGCACGACCCGGAGCGGGCCGCCGGCGTCGTCAACGACACCCCGCAGGCATTGGACGCCGAGCACGACAACCTGCGGGCGGCGCTGGCCAGCGGGCTGGCCGACGACCCGGCGGAGGCGCTGCAGCTCGCGGTCAGCCTGTGGCGCTTCTGGCTGGCCCGCGGGCACTTCTCCGAGGGCAGCCGCTGGCTGGAGGCGACCCTGGCGGCGGCCCCGGAACGGACGCCGCTGCGGGCCATGGCCCTGCTGGCCGCCGCCGCCATGCACGTGCGCCGCGGCGACGTCAGCGCCCACGTGCCGCACCTTGCCGTCGAGGCGATCGCGATCATGCGCGAGGCCGGCGACGACCAGGCGCTCGCGCAGACCCTGCACCTGACGGGACCGCTGACCTGGGTCGAGGACGGCGCCTGGACACACGCCGTCGAGCTGGTCGAGGAGGGCCGCACCCTGGCCACCAGGGTCGGCGCCGCCGCCGTTGTCGCCAGCGCCACCCACATGCTCGGCGTGATCTGCCTGCTCCGGAGCGGCGGCGGCGAGGCCGGGACCTACCTGAGCGACACCCTCGCCCTGCTCGACCGGCTCCCGGCGGACCTGCCGCCGCAGTTCTCGGTGGTGACGCCGGGATGGTTCTGGGAGATCGGGCCCGACGGGCGGCCCCGAATGCCGTTCACCGAGACCGTGCTGGTGTACCGGCGGGTCGGCGCCGACCAGGCGGCGGCCTACACCTTGTCGAATCTGGCGCACGCGGCGCGCCTCGGGGGTGACCCGGTGCAGGCACGCAAGCTGGTCTCCCAGAGCGTCGCCGACTTCCAGCGTCTGCATGACCTGCACGGCGAGGGGCTGGCCCTGTGCCACCTGGCCAACCTGCACCGCCTCGCCGGTGAGCTGCCCGAGGCCGGCGAGCTCCTGGAGCGGAGCCTCGTGATCCGGCGCCGCCTCGGCGACCGGCGTGGGGTCGGCGTCACGGTGGTGAACCAGGGCCTGGTCGCCGCCGCGGCCGGAGACCTCGGGCGGGCCGATCGGCTGCTGCGGGAGGCGTTCCTGCTCTTCGAGGAGATGGAGGACGGACCAGGACGCTGGGGTGCACTGCTCGACCTCGGCCTTGTCCTGATCGACGCCGGCGAGCTGGACCGGGCGCGGCGGGTGCTGCGGCAGTGGCGCGAGCTGCCGCCCATCCCCTTGAGCTTCCGGCCGCGGGCCTGGACCATGCTGGCCCTCGCCTCGCTGGAGCGACAGGCCGGCGACGAGGCCACGGCCGCGGACTGCCTCGATGAGGCGCGGCGCCGCTTTGTCGCCCTCGACGACCTGACCGGCCTGGCCTACCTCGGCGACCACGCTAAGCCGCCGCTAAGAGAACGCTGAGCGGCCTCCCCTATGGTCGCGGCGACCGGTTGGCATCGAGAACGGGAGACAGCCATGGCCGCCACCGTCGGCGCACGCGACATCATCGGCGAAGCCACCCTCGGCGAGCTGGAGTCCACCCTCCGGGGTGCTCTGGTCCGACCGGGTGACCCCGACTACGACCAGGCCCGCGCGATCTGGAATGCCGCGCACGACCGGCGGCCGGCGCTGATCATCCGCTGCGCCGGCACCGCCGACGTCATCCGGGCGGTGCAGTTCGCTCGCAGCGAAGGACTCCCGGTGGCCGTCCGCGGCGGCGCCCACAGCGTCGCCGGGTTCTCCACCTGCGACGGCGGGGTCGTCATCGACACC
>DATENJ010000236.1:0-3613 GCA_035275125.1 Actinomycetes bacterium
AGCGTCTGGGAGGAGCAGGTCCGCTGCGCCGGCAACGTCGAGGCGGCCCACCAGGAGCTGATGCGCTCGGCCGGGGCCAAGCGCCGCATCCTCAGCCGCTCCTTCAACGCCCTCGGGGTCGGGACCACCAAGTCCGGCTGCGTCTGGGTGACCGAGCTGCTGGCAAGGGTGCCGGACACGAGCGCGGCCGGGAACGCCCGGCGGCCGGCCCGGACGACCACGACCACCACCGCCGCCACCACCACGACCAGGGCGGCGACCACCACCACCAAGCCGGCTCCGCGGCCGACCACCGCCCCCACCTCTGCGCCGGCGCCGGCCGGCAACCAGACCACCGCCCAGAAGCTGGCCAGCGACCTGTTCGACCGGCTCAACGCCGAGCGCCGGGCCAGGGGCCTGGCCGCGCTCGACTGGGACAGCGACCTGGCCCGCGTCGCCGGCGCCTGGTCGGCCGAGATGGCCAGCAGCGGCAACTTCCGCCACCGCGACCTCGGCGCGGCCGGCAGCCTGCCCGGCATGAGCAAGTTCTCCGCCCTCGGCGAGAACATCGCCTGGGTCGAGGGCTACCCGAGCATGGGCAACCAGCTCCACGTCGGCTGGATGCGCTCGGAGGGACACCGGGCCAACATCCTCCAGCGCGGCTTCGACTCGGTCGGGATCGGGGTCGTCTGCTCGGGCGGCCGGGCCTGGGCGACCCAGAACTTCGGCCGCCTTGACAGCTCCAGCGCCCCCTCGATGGCGACGAGCACCCCGCCCGAGAACCCGATCGTGGCCACCCGGGACGACGGCGTCCGCTGCTGAGGCATCCAGAGGTTTCGCCGCCGGCGGCACTCGTGGTCAGATGGGGGCCTCCGAACGACCGAGGGGTGCGGGCATGCTCAAGGCATGGGTGCTGATCCAGACGGAGGTGGGCAGGGCCGGCGAGGTGGCGGCCGCCGTGACCGCCATCGACGGGGTCGAGCTGTCCGAGGTGACCGCCGGCCCCTTCGACGTCATCGCCAAGGTCCAGGCGCCCAACCTGGACGCCCTCGGCAGGCTGATCGTCAGCCGCGTCCAGGCCGTCCCCGGCACCCTGCGCACCCTCACCTGCCCGCGCCCGGGCCCGGACCGCGCGGACTGATCACCCGCCCCAGGTCGGGCGGGGATGGGAGCAGGGCGTGCTCGGCCTCAAGGGCCTCGACGGCGGCCAGCGCGGCCGCGGGCAGCGGGGTCGAGCGGCGGGCCGTGAGGTCGACGTGGAGGGCCAGCTCCTCGTGGGTGGCGGCCAGGATGCCCCGGCCGGTGTTCTCCATCGCCAGCAGGTAGTGCAGCTTCCTGGCCGAGTGCCCGACCAGCCGGGCCAGGATCCGGTAGCGCTCCCCCTCGGCCAGCTCGGCGTGGTAGCGGGTGTGCTCCTCCACCACCATCAGGGTCGCCCCGGTCCGCGCCGTGTAGTCCTCCGGCCCCAGCCCCAGGTGCGCGAACAGCCCGTCGGTCGAGACGTCGAACGCCGCCCGGTAGTGGACAACGTTCATGTGCCCGTTGTAGTCGATGTGCTCGGCGAGGACCGTGCCCTCGCCCACCAACAGCCCGTCCAGCCCCATGGGGGTACCCTACCCGCCATGCCGGAAGCTGCTGCCTCCTGGACGGTCGAGCGGGCCAACGCGGCCCTGCCCCGGGTCGGGGCCGCCCTGACCCGCATCCGCGAGCTGGTCGCCGAGGCCAGGCAGGAGCGCGACGAGACGGCCGGGCTGCTGGAGGGCAACGGCCATCCCGCCACCCCGCGGGGCACCGGCGAGCTGCGGGCCGCGGTCGAGGCCCTGACCGACGAGGGGATCGTCCTGCGCGACCTCGACGCCGGGCTGGTCGACTTCCCGGCCCGGCTGGACGACGGCCGCCAGTACCTCCTGTGCTGGGTGCTCGGCGAGCCGGCGGTCGAATGGTGGCACTGGCCGGACACCGGGTTCGCCGGCCGGCGGCCACTGTCGGACCCGCCCGCCTAGGGCGTCCGGCGTCCCGCAGCGAACCAACAGCCCCACGTCAGCGCGCCCGCGCATGGTGTCGACAACAACCACTTCCACAAGGGGAGACACCATGAGCCACCTGATCGCCAGCGCACCCACCCGGGCTCCGGCCTTCCGCGACCGCCAGGACACCGACCACAGCGCCAGCGCCCACCACAACGGCGAGCGCGCCCGCCCCAGGATCTGGACCGTGATCGAGGCGCTGGCCTACGCCGGCGCGTTCATCGACCCGTCCGGGATCCTCGCCGTCGAGCGGCTCCGCCAGGCCAAGGAAGCGGAGGAGCGCAATGCCAACTGACCCCACCAACGTGCCGGTGGTGATCGCCGGGACCGGGCCGGCCGGCCTGGTCGCGGCGATCACCCTGGCCAGGAACGGCGTCCGGTCGCTGCTGGTGGAGCGCAACCCGGGCCTGTCGCCGCTGCCACGGGCCACCGCCGTCAGCACCCGCACCATGGAGCTGCTGCGCTCCTGGGGCCTGGAGGACGAGGTCCGGGCCGGCGAGCTCGACCTCAACTCCACCGGCGCCTGGGCGGCCGAGACGCTCACCTCGCCCGCCGGCACCGAGCTGCCCCTGGGCATCGCCGGCTTCGAGCAGGCCGCGGCGGCCAGCCCGACCGCCCTCGCCGCCGTGCCCCAGGACCACCTCGAGCCGGTGCTGCTCGGCCACCTGGAGGCGCTCGGGCTGACCGAGGTCCGGTTCGGCACCGAGCTGACCGCCCTCGACCAGGACGCCGACGGCGTCACCGTCGCGCTGCGGGAAGCTGCCGGCGGACCGAAACGGGCCGTCCGGGCCGCGTACCTGGTCGGCGCCGACGGCGCCCGCTCGACGGTACGGCGGCTGCTCGGCATCGCCATGGACGGCCCCGACCACCTCAACGAGCAGCTCACGGTGCTGTTCGAGGCGCCCCTGGACGAGGTCGTTGGCGACCGCCGCCATGGCATCTACTTCATCCAGCATCCCGAGGCCGGCGGCGCGCTGGTCCCCAACGGAGCCGGCGACCGGTGGCTGTACGGGCGGGGCTGGGACCCGCCCCGCGAACGGCTGGAGGACTACACCGACGCCCGCCTGACCAGCCTCATCCGCACCGCCACGGGGGTCGGCGACCTCCCGGTCCGGGTCGTGGCCAAGGGCGCGTTCTCGTTCGCCGCCCAGGTCGCCGAGCGCTACCGGGAGGGTCGCGCCTTCCTGGCCGGCGACGCCGCCCAGCGCATGACCCCACGCGGCGGCATGGGCATGAACACCGCCGTGGCCGAGGCCCACGACCTCGCGTGGAAGCTGGCCTGGGTCCTCAACAGCTGGGCCGGCCCCGGCCTGCTTGGCAGCTACGAGGCCGAGTGGCGCCCCGTCGGGGCCCGCCGCGCCGCCCGCTCGGCCCGCGAGGGCGCCGAGCCGGACGGTGCAGAGGCCCTCGCCGAGGACCTCAACGGCCGCCTCCCCCATGCCTGGGTCCCCTCGGCCGACGGCCAGCCCCGCTCGACCCTCGACCTCCTCGGCCCCGGTCTCACCCTCCTCATCGGCCCAGGCCCCGGCGCCGGCGCCTGGGCCGCCGCCGCCGATGCCCTCGACACCTCGTTCCCCCTGACCGTCCGCACCCTCGACCCGGCGACC
>DATENJ010000237.1:0-2207 GCA_035275125.1 Actinomycetes bacterium
CGTTCCGGGCCGTCGGGGTGCGGCTGGCCCCGCTGGTGACCGCCATGGCCGCCCCGCCCAACCGGCGGCGCAGGGGCTGGCTGCCGTTCGCCCGCCCGGTGGTGGTGGCCCTCGCCCTCACCCTGCTGGTCGCCACCGCGACCGCGGTCCCGGCGGGGATGCTGGTCGCCGACTCGGTCAAGGGGGCCGGGGCGGGCCTGCCCGAGCTGGAGGAGCTGCGCCAGCTCCGCCAGCCCGAGCGGACCCAGGTCTACGACCGCCAGGGCCGCGTGATCGAGGTCCTCAAGGACGAGCAGGACCGGATCGTGGTGCCGCTGTCCAAGATCTCACCCACCCTCCAGCAGGCCGTGATCGCCGCCGAGGACGCCCGCTTCTACGAGCACAAGGGGGTCGACGACCGGGGGATCGTCCGCGCCGCCGTCACCAACCTGCTCAGTGGCCAGGTCAGCCAGGGCGGCAGCACCATCACCCAGCAGCTGGTCCGCAACAGCTACCCCGACCTCAAGGACATCTCGATCGTCCGCAAGATCAAGGAGGCGGCCCTCGCCGCGCAGCTCGAGGGCAAGCTGTCCAAGGACGAGATCCTCCACCGGTACCTGAACCGGGTCTACTTCGGCGCCGGCTACTACGGGGTCGAGGCGGCCAGCAGGGGCTACTTCGGCAAGCACGCCTCCGAGGTCAACCTGGCCCAGGCGGCCATGCTGGCCGGGGTCATCAGGGAGCCGGTGAGCTCCGAGCCCCGCCAGCACCCCGAGCGGGCCAAGCTGCTGCGCGACTCGGTGCTGGAGCGGATGACCCAGCTGGGCATGATCTCGACCGACCAGGCCGCCAAGGCCCGCAAGCAGCCGCTCAGGATCCAGAAGCCGCGCAGCGTCGGCGGCCGCTACCCGTGGTTCATCGACGGGCTCAAGCGCCAGCTCCAGGACGACGAGCGCCTCGGCAAGACCCGGGAGGCGCGGACCCGGCGGCTGTTCGAGGGCGGCCTGCGCATCCACACCACCCTCGACAAGGACATGCAGCTCGCGGCCGAGCAGGCGGTGAACAAGTGGCTGCCCCCGCCCGGCGGCCCGGACATCGCCCTGGTGGCCATCGACCCACGCGACGGCGGGGTCCGGGCGGTGGTCGGCGGCCGCAACTTCAAGACCGGGGCCTACAACGCCGCCCTCCAGGGCGTCGGCCGTCAGCCCGGGTCGTCGTTCAAGACCTTCGTGCTGGCCGCGGCGCTGGACGCCGGCATCTCGCCCGACTCGGTCTGGGAGTCGAGTGGCTTCGGGGACCAGCTGGTCTGCGGCTCGCGCTGGTCGGTCGACAACTACGAGGGCGGCGGGTCCGGGCCGGTCTCGGTCAGGGACGCCACCCGGCGGTCGGTCAACGGCGTCTACGCCCGCCTGATGGAGAAGCTCTGCCCGAACAGGGTCGCCGACATGGCCGAGCGGCTT
Source organism: Actinomycetes bacterium (assembly GCA_035275125.1). Taxonomy (GTDB): domain Bacteria; phylum Actinomycetota; class CALGFH01; order CALGFH01; family CALGFH01; genus CALGFH01. The sequence continues at coordinate 1,440 of DATENJ010000237.1, forward strand.
GGCATCCCCAAGATCGCCCCGGACAACCGGGTGCCGTCGATGGCCCTCGGCTCGGCGGAGGTCCGCCCGGTCGACATGGCCAGCGCGTACGCCACCCTGGCCAACCTGGGCGAGTACCACAAGCCGACCTTCTTCGAGGAGGTCGACCACCGCAGCGGCAGGGAGGTGATCGGGCAGGCGTCCAAGCCCGAGCGCCGCGTCTCGGCCGCGCTGGCCTGGCAGGTCACCGACATCCTCAAGGGCGTGATCCGCGGCGGCACCGGCACCGCGGCCAACATCGGCCGTCCCGAAGCCGGCAAGACCGGTACCAACCAGGCCTACCGCGACGCCTGGTTCGTCGGCTACACCCCGCAGCTGGCGGTCGCGGTCTGGATGGGCTATCCCGACGGCCAGAAGTCGATGTACAACGTGCAGGGGCGCCGGGTGTCGGGCGGCTCGTTCCCGGCCATGGTGTGGCACGACTTCATGGCCGTGGCCATGGCCAACCAGCCGGCCCTTGACTGGCCGAAGCCGCCGGAGGAGCTCAGCTACACGATCCTCCCGCCGCCCAAGGAAGAGAACAAGGGCGGGGACGACAAGAAGGACCGCAAGAAGCCCGGCAGGCCTGAAAGGCCCAGGAAGCCGGGCCAGGGCGGCGGGAACAACGGCGGGAACAACTAGGAGCGCCCGTGCCGTACCTCGACTACGCGGCCAGCGCCCCGCTGCGGCCGGAGGCCCTGGCGGCGATGCTGCCGCTGCTGGAGCGCCCCGCCGCCAACCCCTCCAGCC
>DATENJ010000238.1:0-2269 GCA_035275125.1 Actinomycetes bacterium
GGCCAGCCCGCCCAGGCTGGGCAGGATCTCGGCAAGGGCCGCCGGGCCGCCGGTCGAGGCGGCGATGGCCACCGGCGGGGCGCGGTACGGGTCGGGGGCCGGCGGCCGGCGGCGGCCTCGCGGGTGGGCGACCACGGTGACCCCGCTGAGCAGCCGCACCCGGCACCGTAGCTGGCGCTCGGCCTCGGTGTCCCAGCGCTCCGGCTTGGGCAGCGCCTCGACCGCCCCGGCGAGCAGGGACTCGACCGCGGCGGCGGAGCCGGCGCAGGTCACCCGGGCGGACAGCACCAGGATGGGGGTCGGGCGGCCGGCCATGATCTGCTCGATGGCCCCAAGGCCGCCGTTGCCCGGTAGCCCCAGGTCCATGGTGACCACGTCCGGACGCAGTCGTTGCACCAGCGCCACCGCCTCGACCGGGTCGCCGGCCTGGCCGATCACGGAGATGTCGCGCTCGGCCTCGAGCACGTCGACCAGGTGGGCCCGCTGCACCGGCGAGTCCTCGACCACCACCACCCGCACCGCCGTCACCGCCCGGCCCCCCCGGCGGGCTGGACGGCCAGGCCGAGGAGGCGGCCGACGACCTCGAGCAGGGTCCGCCGGTCCAGGTCGCCCTTGACCAGGTAGGCGTCGGCGCCGGCGTCCATGGCCAGGCGCCGGTCGGCGTCGGTGGACCTGGTGGTGACGACGACCACCGGGAGCCCGGCCAGGGCCGGCTGGGCCCGGATGGCCCTGGTCAGCTCCAGGCCGTCGCAGTTCGGCATCTCGACGTCGGTGACGACCAGGTCGGCCGGGGTGTCGGCGAGCGCGGCGAGCGCCAGGCGGCCGTCGGCGGCGGTCCGGACCCGGTAGCCGGCCTCCTCAAGGATCGACCGCTCCAGCTCGCGGACCACGGCGGTGTCGTCGACGACCAGGACGCTGGCCGGCCCGGCCGCGGCCGGCATGGCCGGGGGCGGCGAGGGGTCGGCCCGGCCGGCCCCGCCCGAACGGACCCACCGGGCCCGGTCGACCAGGCCGGAGACGTCCAGGACGAGCAGGATGGACCCGTCCGGCTCCAGGCTGGCCCCGGCCAGCAGGGCCAGCCTTGGCAGCAGGCGCCCGAGGTCCTTCACGACCACGTTGCGCTGGCCGAGGAGCCGGTCCACCCGGAACGCGTGGCGGCGGGTCATGCTGGCCAGCACCACGGCCGGGCTGTCGCTGGCCGGCCCCTCGCCGTGACCGGCGGTGACGCCAATGGTGGCGGCCAGGTCGGAGACGGGCAGGATCGTGTCCCGCACCCTGATGACGACCTGGCCCTCGACGTGGTCCTCGGACCAGCCGGCCGCCTCGGCGCTCACCACCGAGTGCATGGGCACGCCGAAGCGCCGGCCGGCCGCCTCGACCAGCAGACACGGCAGGACGGCCAGGGTGATGGGGACGCTGAGCCGGAACTCGCTGCCCGTCCCCGGCTCGGATTGCACCTCGACCCGGCCCCGGACCGAGGCAAGGCTGGCCCGGACGACGTCGAGGCCGACCCCTCGGCCCGACACCTCCGAGACCGTCGCCGCGGTCGACAGCCCGGAGCGAAAGATGGCGTAGATGGCCTCGTCGTCGCCGACCCCGTCGAGGGCGTCGCCAGCCTCGCCGGCCTGCTGGCGGACCCGCGCCAGGTCGATGCCCTGGCCGTCGTCGGCCACCGTCACCACGACCTCGGAGCCGAGCTGGGTGGCGTGGACCCTGACCGTGCCGTAGCGCGGCTTGCCGGCGGCCAGCCGCGCCTCCGGGAGCTCGATGCCATGGTCGATGGCGTTGCGAACCAGGTGGAGCATTGGGTCGGCGACCTGTTCCAGCACCCCCCGGTCGAGCTCGGTCTCCTGGCCCCGCAGTTCCAGCTCGACCGCCTTCCCGAGCGAGCGGGCCAGGTCGCGGGCGGTCCGGCGCAGCGGCTCGGCGATGGTGCCGAATGGGACCATGCGGGCCTGGAGGGTCCGCTCCTGGAGGCTCTCCAGGATGCGGCTCAGGTCGTGCAGCTCGGGGATGCCGGCCGGCTCGACCCCGTACTGGTCGCTGACCACGCGCCCGACCCGCAGGGCGGCCGCGGACGCCTCGCCCACCAGCCGGACCAGCTCGTCGAGCCGTTCCACCCGCAGCCGGACCGTCTCCCGCCGTTCCCGCCGAGGCCGCGGCTGCACCGGCGTCGGTGGCGGCGCGGACGCGGGTTCGGGGCTGGCAGGCGGCCCGGGTTCGGGGCTGGCAGGCGGCCCGGGTTCGGGGCTGGGAGGCGGCCCGGGTG
>DATENJ010000239.1:0-8923 GCA_035275125.1 Actinomycetes bacterium
GGTGGCCGACGACGGCGTCGGCTTCGACCCGCAGGTGGCCAGCGAACGGGCCGCCGCCACCGGGCATCTGGGCCTGCGGTCGATGGCCGAGCGGATCCAGAACGCCGGCGGGCAGCTGGAGCTCAGCTCCCGGCCCTACCAGGGCACCCAGGTGGTGCTGCGCCTCCCCGGGTAGGGTGCTGGCGGGGCGCTCAGCCTTCGGCGGTGCGGCGGGCCGGGCGCAGGCGCCGGCCGACCAGGGCGCCGGCGCTGGTCACGACCTCCCGGTGGAACCGGTCGGCGGCGGCGGTCAGGTGGGCCAGCTCGTCGGGGGCGAGGTGGAGGTCGGCGGCGGCCGCGTTGGCCTCGACCTGGGCGACCGACCTGGCCCCGGGGATGGCCACCACCGCCGGGTGGTGGACGACCCAGGCCAGGGCGACCTGGGCCGGGGTGGCCTGGTGGGCCGAGGCCAGCTCGCGCAGGGCCGACAGCACCGGCTCGGCCCGGCGCAGGTTCTCGGCCGAGAAGAGCAGGTTTCTCGCCCGGACCCCGCCGGGGGCGGTGTCGGCGGTGTACCTGGCGGCCAGCACCCCCTGGGCGAGCGGGCTGTAGGCCACGATCAGCCGGCCGGCGGCGGCCGCGTGCGGCAGGAGCTGCCGCTCCGGCCGACGGGTGAGCAGGCTGTAGCGGACCTGGTTGGAGACGACCGGGCCGCCGAGGGCGGCCTCGGCGGCCTTCCAGCGGCCGAGGCCGTAGTTGCTCACCCCGACCTGGCGGACCAGCCCGCCGGCCTGGAGGGTGCGCATGCCGGCCATGGTCGAGCGCTGGGCGACCAGCGGGTTGGGCCAGTGGACCTGGTACAGGTCGAGGTGGCCGGTGCCGAGCCGGGCCAGGCTGCCCCGGGCGGCCGCGGCCACCCGGTCCCGGGTCGGCCAGGTCGGGGTGACCTTGGAGGCCAGCACCACCGACTCCCGGGTCCCGGGGCCGGCCAGGGCCCGGCCGAGCAGCCGCTCGGACTCGCCGCCGCCGTACACCTCGGCGGTGTCGATCAGGGTGACGCCGAGGGAGCGGGCCCGGTCGACCACGGCCAGCGCCTCGGCCGGGCCGAACTGGGAGCCCCAGCCCCACTCGGGGGAGCCGAACTGCCAGGCGCCGAGGCCGATGACCGACACCCGCAGGCCGCAGGCCTCGACATAGCGCACGCTGGCGTCCCTTCCCACAGGCGGCCCTCGGGCAAGCAGCATTCCGCGACCCCGGCGCTCGCAAACCAGCCGGAACAGAAGGTGGTCAGGCGGTGCGGCGGCCGGCGAAGGCCCGCAGGTCCAGGACCGGGGCCATGGGCGCCCGGTCGGGGACGGCGGCGGCCGCCCTCGGCCGGGAGGGGGGCAGGAACCCGATGGCCGGGACCGGCACCGCCTCGGCAACGGCCAGGGTCTCGGCGACCTCGAAGAACAGCTCGGCCAGGCCCAGGTGGAGGGCGGCGCAGACGGCCTCGAGGACCTCCGAGGAGGCCTCCTTGCGGCCCCGCTCGACCTCCGACAGATAGGTCAGCGACACCCCGGCCGCCTCGGCGACCTCGCGCAGGGTGCGGCCCTGGTGCTGGCGCCGCCGGCGCAGCGCCTCCCCGACCGCCTCGCGCAGCCTCATCGGCCGACGACCTCGTCGACCAGGCCGTACTCGAGCGCCTCGGCGGCCGAGAACCAGGTGTCGCGCTCGGTGTCGCGGTGGATGCGCTCGACCGGCTGGCCGGTGGCGTCGGCCAGCAGCTGGTCGATGCGGGCCCGCTGGCGCAGGATCTCCTCGGCGGCCCGCTCCAGGTCGGTGGCCTGGCCCTGGAACTGGCCGGCCCACGGCTGGTGGATCAGGACCCGGGCGTTGGCGGTGGCCCGCCGGCGGCCCTTGGTCCCCGAGGCCAGCAGCACCGAGGCCATCGAGGCGGCCATGCCGGCGCAGGTGGTGGCGACCGGGCAGGTCAGCTGGGCGATGGTGTCGACGATGGCCAGGCCGCTCAGGACCTCCCCGCCGGGCGAGTTGATCCGCAGCTCGATCGGCTCGTCGGCGTCCTCGCCCTCCAGGTACAGCAGGCGGGCCATGACGTCGTTGGCCCGCTCGGTGTCGATCGGCCCCGACAGCAGGATGACCCGGCGCCGCAGCAGCCGGTCGACCGGGTCGATGGGGCGGTCGAAGGACTCGGTGAAGGTCCCGATGCTCATGGATGCACGGTACCGGACTCGCCGCCCCCCGACGACCCGTTCCGCCAAGGGCGAAGGGGTTAGGATCCGGCCATGGCGAGGTTCCATGAGCTCGAAGGCTTCGTGATCGTGGCCGGCTGGGGAGTCCTGTTCCTGTTCGGGATCGGCCTGTTCCTCACCAAGCGCGACGCCGGCCGGCTCTACTGGGGGCTGCTGACCGTGCTCCAGGTGCTGCTCGGGATCCAGCTGCTGGCCGGGCTGGTGCTGCTGTTCAGCGGCGGCCGCCCGCCGCTGCTGCACTACCTCTACGGCGCCGTCTTCCCGGCGGTGGTCCTCGGGGTCTGCCACGTCTTCACCCGGGGGCTGGAGAAGCCTCCCTACCACCTGTTCTTCACCATCGGGGCGTTCTTCGTGTTCGGCCTCACCGCCCGGGCCCTGATGACCGGGCTCGGGATCGGCTGACCGGTGACCCCCAACCGGCTACTCTATCGTTCAACCTTCCGGCCCGCCCGATTTGCAAGGATCCCGCCCGGACCACTACATAGAGGCAGCGTCCACTCCGACCCGAGGATGGCCATGCAGCCCCGTCGTCGCGCTCCCGCCGTCCGCTGGTTCGCGCTGGCGGCCCTCGTGCTCATCGCCGCCGGGTGCACCCCCCAGAGCGTCACCGAGGAGGGGCAGGCCGTCTACAGCCTCTACAACCTGTTCATGTACATCGCCGCGGTGGTGTTCGTGGTCGTGTCGGGGCTGGTCATCTGGTCGGTCATCCGCTACCGGCGGCGCGACGACGAGCTGCCGACCCAGACCCACGGCAACAACCGCCTCGAGCTCACCTGGACGCTGATCCCGACGGTGATCGTGCTGGTCCTGTTCGTGCTGACCCTGCAGGCCCAGAACAAGGTGCTCGACCAGTCCGGCGAGGCCGACGTCAAGATCACCGTCACCGCCTTCCAGTGGAGCTGGCGCTTCACCTACGAGGGCACCGGGGCCGAGGTCCTCGGCTCGCCCGAGCAGGTCCCCGAGATGGTCGTGCCGGTCGGCCAGACCATCCGGATCAAGCTGATCTCGGCCGACGTGGTGCACTCCTTCTACGTGCCCCAGACGCTGTTCAAGCGCCAGGCCATCCCCGGCACCGACAACTTCTTCGACCTCACCTTCGAGAAGACCGGGCTGTTCCACGGCCAGTGCACCCAGTTCTGCGGCCTCCAGCACCCGGACATGGTGTTCCGGGTCCGGGTGGTCACCCAGGGCGAGTACCAGAACTGGCTGGCCGCGGCGACCCGGCGCGGCGCGGCCGGGCAACCGGGAACCTAAGGAGCGACAGGCGACACCATGGCGACCACCGAGCTGCCCCTCCCCGCGCTCCCCGAGGCCCACCACGAGGAGCCCGGCGGCGGCATCGTCGACTACCTCACCACCGTCGACCACAAGAAGATCGGCCTGCTCTACATCTTCACCGCCTTCGCCGTCTTCCTGGCCGGCGGGCTGCTGGCCCTGGTGGTCCGCTGGGAGCTGGCCTCCCCGGGGCTCCAGGTGATGGGCGAGAACACCTACAACCAGGTGTTCACCATGCACGGCACCCTGATGATCTTCCTGTTCGCGGCCCAGGTGACCACCGGCCTCGGCAACTACCTGGTCCCGCTCCAGATCGGCGCCGCCGACGTCGCCTTCCCGCGGGCCAACGCCATGTCCTACTGGCTGTACCTGTTCGGGGTCCTGATCGTGTTGTCGAGCTTCTTCGTGGCCGGCGGGCCGGCCGCGGTCGCCTGGACCGCGTATGCGCCCCTGTCGACCAGCGAGTTCTTCCAGGGCACGGGCATGGACCTGTGGATCATCGGCCTCGCCGTGGTCGGGGTGGCCGGCATTCTTGGCGCGGTCAACCTGGTCACGACCATCTTCCGGATGCGCATGCCGGGGATGACGATGTTCCGGCTGCCGCTGTTCACCTGGGGTGTCCTGGTCAACCAGCTGCTGATCCTGTTCGCCTTCCCGCCCCTCACGGTCCTGTTCGCCCTGCTGTTCCTCGAGCGGAACTTCGGGGCCGAGTTCTTCGACCCGAACGCCGGCGGCAGCCCGGTGCTGTACCAGCACATCTTCTGGTTCTTCGGGCACCCCGAGGTCTACATCATCATCCTGCCCATCTTCGGGATCATCAGCGAGGTCATCCCCGTCTTCTCCCGCAAGCCGCTGTTCGGCTACCGGGCGATGGTGTTCGCCTTCTTCGGCATCGCCGCCCTGTCGTTCGGGGTCTGGGCCCACCACATGTTCGCCACCGGCCTTGTCTACCTGCCCTACTTCTCGATCATGTCGCTGCTGATCGGGGTGCCCACCGGGATCAAGGTGTTCAACTGGATCGGGACGATGTGGCGGGGGTCGATCACCCTGTCAACGGCCATGCTGATGGCGCTGGGGTTCATCGTGGTGTTCCTGATCGGCGGGATCACCGGCATCTTCCTGGCCTCGCCGCCGATCGACTTCGCCGTCAACGACACCTACTACGTGGTCGCCCACTTCCACTACATCATGGTCGGGGGGCTGCTGTACGGCATGTTCGCGGGCTTCTACTTCTGGTTCCCCAAGTTCACCGGGCGGCGGCTGTCGGAGCGGCTGGGCCGCTGGCACTTCCTCACCTTCTTCATCGGCTTCAACATGACCTTCTTCTTCCAGTTCCTGGTCGGGCTGGACGGCATGCCCCGCCGCATCGCCGACTACAACATCGAGCGCTGGACCACGGCCAACCTGCTCTCGACCATCGGGGCGTTCCTGACCGCGGTGTCGGTGCTGATCTTCCTGTGGAACTTCCTCGTGTCGATCCGGCGCGGCCAGCCGGCCGGGGACGACCCCTGGGAGGGCAACAGCCTGGAGTGGGTGACCAGCTCCCCGCCGCCGTCCCACAACTTCCACCACCTGCCCGAGGTCCACTCCGAGCGGCCGGCGTTCGACCACCGGCACCGCGACAACCCGGCGTTCGCCGCCGCCCACACCGACCCCGAACGCAACCTGGACCGAGGGTGAGCCGATGACCGACGAGGCTGGAATCCTGCTGCGGGTGTCGATCTTCGGCTTCGTCGCCGGGATCGTCTACTGGTTCCTCAGCTACGAGTGGCTGGGGACGGTCGCGCTGCTGCTGCTGGGGGTCGGGCCGGGCTTCGCCGGCCTGATCCTGATCCACGAGCAGCGCCAGCGGGGTGGCACCGGTGAGTCCCGGGCGGTCGCCCTGCGCCGCCTCGCCGGCATCCCGCCGCAGGACCCGCCCGGCCCCGAGGACCTGGGCGCCGAGGACCTGGGGGTGCTGCCCCTGCCCACCATCTGGCCGCTGGCCGCCTCCCTGGGGGTGGCCATGCTGTTCACCGGCCTGATCTACGGCCTGTGGCTGGTCATCCTCGGCCTTGGCCTGATCTTCTACGCCACCTGGGGCTGGCTGGCCGCGGTCAACCGTGAGAACCGCTACGGCCGCATCCAGGCCGACACCCAGGCGCCGTCGCCCCAGTCGGGCCCGGCCTCGGACCCCAGCCCCCACGCCGACCCGGCGGGGCGGCCCGACAGCTAGCCGCCGGTGCGGGTCGGCTCGGGCTCGGTGTCGCTGGCGGTCGGCTCCAGGGACACCGTCTCGTAGCCGCCGTCGGCGCTGCGGCTGAGCCGGACCCCGGCGTTGATCTGGGCCGGGCGCAGGCGGGTCCGGCTGAGCCCCTTGCAGATCCAGTAGGTGGCCAGGAAGGTCAGGATGGGGGCGATCACGATGCCCCACTGCAGGATCCGGGTGATGGTCTCGACCGAGACGTTGAGCAGGACCCCGAAGATGTCGTTGCCGCCCTCCAGGAACATGATGAAGAAGACCATCAGGCCGGCGGCGCCGATGCCGGTGCGGACCGGGGTGTCGCGGGGGCGGTCAAGGATGTGGTGCTCGGCCCGGTCCTTGGTGAAGCGGCGCTCGATCCACGGCCACAGGGTGAGGATCCCGAAGGCGATCCCGGGGAACAGCACCGCCGGCCAGAACACCTCGGAGATGGTGAAGCCGAACAGGTTCAGGTCCCAGGGCGGCCCTAGGCGCAGGGCGCCGTCGAGGAAGCCGATGTACCAGTCGGGCTGGGCCGGCGAGGTCACGTTGAAGGGCTCGAAGGGCCCGTACTGCCAGACCGGGTTGATCTGGGCGACGCCGCCGAGGAGGGCGAGGATGGCGGTGGTGAACAGCAGCAGCGACACCGACTTGAAGGTCTGCTCGGGCCACAGCCGCTTGCCGACGACGTTGCGCTCGGTCTTGCCGTGGCCGGGGAACTGGGTGTGCTTCTGCAGCACCAGGATGGCCATGTGGGCGCCGACCAGCCCGATCAGCAGGGCCGGGAGCAGCATGATGTGGAACACGAACAGCCGCGAGATGATGTCGCCGGCCGGGAACTCGCCCCCGAACAGCAGGTAGGTGACCCAGGTCCCGACGACCGGGATGGCCAGGGTGACGGCGTAGAAGATGCGCAGGCCGATGCCTGAGAGCAGGTCGTCGGGGAGCGAGTAGCCGGTGAAGCCCTCGCCGAGGGCCAGGAACAGCAGCAGGATGCCGATCAGCCAGTTGACCTCGCGGGGGCGGCGGAAGGCGCCGGTGAAGAACACCCGGCACAGGTGGACGACGATGGCGGCCACGAACACCAGGGCGGCCCAGTGGTGGGTCTGGCGCATCAGCAGCCCCGCCCGGACCTCGAACGACAGCCGCAGCACCGAGTTGTAGGCGGCCGACACCTCGGTGCCCTGGAGGGGGGCGTACGGCCCCTGGTAGACGACCTCCTTGACCGACGGGGTGTAGAAGAAGGTCAGGAAGGTGCCGGTGAAGATCAGCACCACCAGGGCGAACAGGGCGATCTCGCCGAGCAGGAACGACCAGTGGTCGGGGAAGACCTTGCGCAGGGTCTTGCGGGCCAGGCTGGCCGTGCCCAGCCGTTCGTCCAGGTACTTGAGCGACCGCTCCATCACCATGCTCATCTTCGGCCTCGATCCCGGTCCCAGAACGCCGGCCCGACCGGGGCGGAGAAGTCGCCCTGGGCTACCAGGATATTCTCGTCGTCGACCCCGAGCGGCAGCTGGGGCAGGGGGCGGGCGGCCGGGCCGAAGAACGGCTTGGCCCCGTCGGAGACGTCGAACTGCGACTGGTGGCAGGGGCAGATCAGCGACTGGCTCTCGGCCCGGTACAGCCCCACCGGGCAGCCGGCGTGGGTGCAGATCTTGGAGTAGGCGACGTGGGTGCCCTCGGGCACGCCGGCGAGGCGGTCGGGGGGCAGCTTCAGGGAGCCTTTGCGGACGTGGATGAGCAGCGTCTGGGCGTCGGCGGCGCCCTCGTGGCCCTCGGGGAACACGGTCAGGAAGCCGTCCTCGGGGACCTGGTTGAGCGAGACCGGCTCGCCCTCCTCGTCGACCACCCGCAGGCCCCGCCGCCACGGGGTGACCTTGAGGCTGTTGCCGGGGGCCGGGCCGAGCGACAGCACCGGCAGCAGCAGCGCCAGCCCGAGCGCCCCGCCGGCCCCGGCGAGCAGCTTGACCAGCAGCGAGCGGCGGCCGAGGACCGGCCCGACCTCCTCGGCCAGGGCGTCCTCGAACGCCTGGCGGCCGGCCGGGCCGCTGGTCAGCTCGTGGCGCTCCTCGACCACCTCGCGGGCGTCGAGCAGGTGGTTGGCCCAGATGCCGAGGGCGACCCCGAACGCGCCGAGGGCGATGGCGAACAGGATCCCCTCGATCTGGGTCTGGCCGCCGGAGAAGTAGACGACGAACAGCCCGATCCCGGCGAGGATGGCCACGGCCAGGGCGATCCCGGCGCGCCGCTCCGCCCGGCGCTGGCTCCCGGTCAGCACCGGGCCGGCCGGTCCCTGTTCGGTCTGGCGGTCGACGTCCACCCGCTCGCTCCCCTGGTCGCTGTCGGTCATGTGGTCACGTCCGCCCTCAGCCGCGCCCGGCGATCCAGCGGGCGGCCGCGACCAGGAGGCCGAGCCCGATCACCCAGGCCACGAACCCCTCGGGGACCGGCCCTTTGCCGCCGATGGGGGCGCCGCCCCGGTTGTAGGGGTCGGTGCGGAGGCTCTCGACGTAGGCGGCGATGTCGTCGACCTCCTGGCGGCTCTGGGCGGTGCCGAACTCGTAGTCGGCCAGGCCGCCCCCGACCGGCATCTGCCCTGGGCCGATCTTGATCGCCTCGGCCACGTCCTGGGGGTGGACGTTCTGGAGGGACACGGCGATGTTCTGCCCACCGAGGGCCGCCCCGGCCCCGTTCATGCCGTGGCAGGCCGCGCAGGCCTGGCCGTACAGCTGGCGGCCCCGCTGGAGGTTGCCCCTGGCCGGGTCGACGTCGGGGATCTCGGCGTCCCCGACCGCCCTGCCGATGTAGGTGACAAGGGCGCGGGTGTCCTCCTCGTTGAAGCGGGGCTCGCCGCGCTCGATGGCCGGGCCCTTGTTGTCCTTCCAGGGCATCCGGCCGGTGCGGAGGGCCCAGTTGACGGCGGCCGCCCCGCCGACGTCGTTGAGCGACGGCACCAGCGGGTAGTAGCTGGGCCCGGACGGGTCGGGGCCGTGGCAGGAGGCGCAGGCGTTCTGGTACAGCTCGCGGCCGCGGGCGTTCAGGGCCGGGCTGTCGGCCGGCTGCTGCTGGGCGGCCGGGGCGGTGGCGTGGCGGGAGGAGGCGGTCCCGGTCGTCGGGGTCAGCAGCAGGGCCAGCACGGCGATGCCGCCAAGGAGTGTCGCGGTCCTGCGCACCCGGCTGCTCCCTTCGACGGAGG
>DATENJ010000240.1:0-19423 GCA_035275125.1 Actinomycetes bacterium
CGCGATCCGGCTCCCGGTCCATGTCGATGAGCAGGTCGGGCGGCTGCGCCGGACCCAGACCCGGATGCATGAGCTGCTGGGCCGCGAGCCCACCGACGAGGAGCTGGCCGCCGAGCTCGACATGCCCACCGAGAAGGTCCAGTGGGCGAAGAACCCTGTCCAGGTCGTCACGTCCCTCGACGGCCCCGTCGGCGAGGACGGCGCCGAGCTCGGCGACTTCGTGCAGGACGGCACGGTCAGCCCGGAGGAGCTGGCCGTTGAGGCGGTCGGCCGTGAGGCCCTGGAGCAGGTCCTCAACGCCCTGCCGGAGCGGGAGCGTCAGGTGCTGATCCTGCGCTTTGGGCTCGACTCGGGCACCCCAAGGACGCTGGAGGAGGTTGGTGCGGTCATGGGGTTCTCCCGTGAGCGTGCCCGCCAGGTCGAGCGCGACGCCCTGGCCGCCCTGCGCCGCCCCGAGGTCCGCTCCCGCCTCCACCTGGACGGGGCCGCCTGAGCTGGCCGTCGCTACTCGCCGGGTGGGAACTGGTAGGTGGACGGGACCGGCGAGGGCTGCTGGGCGGCCGTGCCGAAGACGACCACCAGCTCCTGGTGGGCCGCCAGGACCAGGGTGGTCGGGTCGCCCGTGTAGGCCCGGCCATCGACGTACACCCGCAGGTGCCGGTCGCCGCCGGCGCAGTAGCCGCCAAGACAGCTGGGGGTGAACCGCACCCCCCACACGGCGAAGAGCTCTCCGAGGGTGTAGGGGCGGACGGTGGGCGACTCGACGTGGATGACGCCGCTGGGGTCATGGGTGTGCAGCGGGGCATACCCGACCGCCGGGTCGATGCCGATGCCGGCCGGCACCGGGACCCTGTGGCCGTCGACGTAGAGGTCGAGGTGCTGGTGGATGTGCACGGCGGTGCCTTCGATGGGGTTCAGCGGAGCCAGGCCGATGGCCCGCAGGCGGTCGGCCAGGCCGGCGGTGTTGGCGCTCCAGGGTGCCGGGCCGGTCTGCAGGCCGGTCAGCTGGACCGGGCTGGTCGCCGGCTGCCGGTCGCGGTGGGCGGCCCCAACGGCCAGCCCGCCGACCCCGGCCACCAGCACCAGCGCCAGCAGCGCGGCGATGCCGAGCCGCCGGCGGCGCTCGCGGCGTCTGGCGGTCTGCCGTGCCAGCGCCGCGTCCCGGCGCCGGCGAGCCTGCTGCGCGTTCACCTTCTCCTCTCGGGCCGGATGCCGGGTCGCTCCAAGAGTCGTCCAGCGGCCGCGGTCCGTCATCACCACCAGCCGCCATCTCCTCTTCCGGCTGGCCGGAGGCTGGAGATGGGGGCTGGCTGCGATGCCGTCGGCCGGTGGACCGCGCAACCTCGAGACCGGAACAGGGCGGTCGACCGGCCGCCCATTGAGACAAGAAGGAGGTGACCGTGGATGCGGCCATGGACCCGTCTCCAGGACTGGGGAATCCTGCTCGCCGGCCTGTACGCGGCGCTGTCGCCCATCTGGGTCAGCACCACCGGTGAGCGCGACGCATTCTGGGCCCTGATCGTGCTCGGCGCCCTGATGGCGGTGGCGGCGTTGTTCTCGCTCGCCCTGCCAGGCGTGGTGGCCACCGAGTGGCTCGCCGTGCTGTTCGGGGTGCTGCTGTTCGCCGCCCCGTGGGTGCTCACCTACACCGACCGGATGGGCGCCTCGTGGACCTCGTGGGTCGTCGGGGTGATCGCGGTGGTGCTCGGCGGCTTCTCGGTGCCGGCCAGCAACCGAATCCACCGGCAGGCGATCCTGCCCTAGCCCGGGTCCCCTTGGACGGGGCCGGCCGGCAGCGGTCCGGCCCCGTCCTCGTCCGCGGACCCGCCCGGCCCGGCGACGTCCTGGATCGGCAGGTCGATCCGGAGCGTGGTCCCCTGCCCGGCAGGGCTGTGGACCTCGATCGTCCCACCCAGCGCGGCAAGGCGGTCGGCGAGGCCGACGAGCCCGGAGCCCCCTCCGAGGCTGGCCCCACCGACGCCGTCGTCACGGACCGTCAGGTGCAGGTGGCCAGCGCGCGCCCGCGCCTCGACCTGCGCCACCGACGCCCGGGCGTGCTTGGCCGTGTTGGCGAGCGCCTCGGAGACGACGTAGTAGCCCGCCACCTCGACCGGCTCGGGGAGCCGCCCGCCGACGTCCACCTCCAGCTCGACCGGAAGGACCGAGCGGCGGGCGAGTGCCTTGAGCGCCGGCCCGAGGCCGCCTTCGGAGAGGATGGCCGGGTGGATGCCGCGCGACAGCTCGCGCAGCTCCTCAAGGGCGCCGGTCAGGCCGTCGGCGACCCGGGCCAGCTGCGCCCGGAGCTCGGGCCGCTCGGGCGGCACCGCCGTCTCGGCAGCGCGGAGGTTCAGCACCAGCGAGACCAGCCGCTGCTGGGTGCCGTCGTGCAGGTCGCGTTCGATCCGGCGGCGCGCCTGGTCGCCGGCGGCCACGATCCGTGTCCGCGAGGCGGCCAGCTCCTCGCGGCTCTGCTCCAGGGAGCTGGCCATGGTGTTGAAGCTGCGCTCCAGGACCCCGATCTCCCCGACGCCGCGCTCGGCCGTGCGGACATCGAGGTTGCCGGCCGCGAGCCGGTCGGCCATGGCCGCCGTCCGGCGGACCGGCTGCACGATGGCCCTGGTCAGGTAGCCGGCGAACAGGGCGATGAGCAGGGTCGACCCGCCAAGGCCGATCCCCGCGGCGGCGATGGCCCGCTGGGCGGCCGCGTCCGAGCGGCGTTCGTGCGCCGCCGCCAGGCCGCGCTCGGCCGCCAGGAAGCGGTCGAACTCGGCCCGGATGGCGTCCATGCGGTTCCTGCCCTCGTCGGTGGCGGCCACCGTCCGGGCCGCCTCCGGGTCCCGCCGTACCGTGGCCAGCAGCGGGATCGAGTAGTCCTGCACGTAGGACCCGATGGCCTGGACGATGCGCTGGACCTGCCGCTGCCGTTCGGGGTCGTTCCCCACCAGCCGCGCCAGGGTGGCGGCCTCCTCGGGTACGGCGAGCTGCGCGCGCCGCCACGGCTGGAGGAAGCTCGCCTGCCGGGTGATGACGAACCCCCGCTGGGAGGTCTCCAGGTCGACGACCTGCCGCTCCAGCAGGTTGGCGACCGCCAGCACCTCCTCGGACTGGCGCGCGCGCCGTTCAAGGGTGCGCAGGTCGGCCACCGAGGACAGCAGCACGGCGAACGCGGCGCCGATCAGCAGGGCGAGCAGCCCGCTGGCGATCAGCATGCGCCCGGTCAGCCCACCCCGGTGTCCCGGCCTCTGCGGCGTGCCCACAGCGGCAGGCTAGACCATAATTCACATCATGACGACGACGATGCGGCTGTGAGCGACCTACGGGTTGTCCTGGCCGAGGACGACGTCCTGCTGCGTGAAGGGCTGGCCAGCCTGCTCGAGCGCTCCGGGTTCGAGGTCGTGGGGCAGGCCGGGGACGGCGTCCAGCTCCTGGCCCTTGTCGATGCGGAGACGCCCGAGCTGGTGGTGGTGGACATCCGCATGCCCCCGACCCACACCGCCGAGGGCCTGGACGCGGCCCAGCGGATCCGCCAGGAGCACCCCGAGACCGGCATCCTGGTCCTGTCGGCCCATGTCGAGGTCGAGCATGCGATGGAGCTGCTGGCCGGCGGCCGCGGGATCGGGTACCTGCTCAAGAGCCGGGTCACCGACGTCGAGGAGTTCATCGACACCCTGCAGCGGGTCGCCAGGGGCGGGTCGGTGGTCGACCCGGGGCTGGTGGCCGAGCTGGTGGCCGCCCGCCACCGTGATGATCCGCTGGCCGTGCTCAGCCCCCGGGAGCGTGAGGTGCTGGCCCTGATGGCCGAGGGCCGCTCCAACTCCGGGATCGCCCGCCGGCTGTGGGTGACCGAGGGCACGGTGGAGAAGCATGTGCGCAGCATCTTGACGAAGCTGACGCTGCCTGAGACCGACGACGATCACCGCCGGGTCCTGGCCGTGCTCACCTTCCTCGACTCCCGCTGACCGGGCGCCAGCCGTCCTTCACAGGGTGAGGTGGGCGCCGTTGCCGGGGTTGAACAGGTGCAGCTTGCCGGGGTCGAACCACAGCCGCAGCTGCTGACCCTCCCGGGCCCCGCTGGCGGGGTCGAGCCGGGCGACCACCTGGTCGCTGCCCGGAGCGTCGCCGGTGCCGGCGTCGGCGGCCAGCTCCTCCAGCTCCTGGGCGGTGGCGCGGGCGCCCTCGAGCCGGAAGTAGGCGTACTTGTCGGCCCCCAGCGACTCCAGCACGTCCACCACCGCCGTGAAGGTGAGACCGTCGCCCTGCCGGCCGTCCACCAGGGCGGCGTCCTCGAAGTGCTCGGGGCGGATCCCGACGATGAGCTCGCGGCCGGCGCCGGCCCGCTGGAGCTTGGCCCGCATCTCGGCCGGTACCTCGATGTCGCCGAGGGCGGTCTGCAGGTGGCCGTCCTCAAGGGTGCCGGGAAGGAAGTTCATCGCCGGCGAGCCGATGAAGCCGGCCACGAACAGGTTGCGCGGCCGCTGGTACAGCTCCTCGGGGGCGCCGACCTGCTGGATGACGCCGGCCCGCATCACCGCGACCCGGTCGCCCAGGGTCATGGCCTCGGTCTGGTCGTGGGTGACGTAGACGGTGGTGGTGCCGAGCTGGTTCTGGAGCCGGGCCACGGTCGTCCGCATCTGCACCCGCAGCTTGGCGTCCAGGTTGGACAGGGGCTCGTCCATCAGGAAGGCCTGGGGGCTGCGGACGATGGCCCGCCCCATGGCCACCCGCTGGCGCTGGCCCCCCGACAGGTTGGCCGGCTTGCGGTCCAGGAGCTCGGTCAGCTCCAGCAGCTCGGCCGCCTGGTTGACCTTGCGGTCGATCTCGGCCCGGTCGACCCGGGCCAGCTTGAGCCCGAAGCCCATGTTCTCGCGGACGGTCATGTGCGGGTACAGGGCGTAGGACTGGAACACCATGGCGATGTCGCGGTCCTTGGGCGCCAGCTGGTTGACGACCCGCCCGCCGATGCGCAGCTGGCCGTCGCTGATGTCCTCCAGCCCGGCGATCATGTTCAGGCAGGTCGACTTGCCGCAGCCCGAGGGGCCGACCAGGATGACGAACTCGCCGTCACCGATCTCGAGGTTGGCGTCGTCGACGGCCGTGGTGCCGTCGGGGAACCGCTTGCTGACATGGTCAAGCACGATGTCGGCCACCGTCTGCTCCTAACCCTTCACCGCGCCGGAGGTCAGCCCGGCCACGATCCGACGCTGGAAGAAGAACACGAAGAGGATGATCGGGATGGTGATCACCACGCCGGCGGCGGCGATCGAGCCGATGGGCGTCTGGAACTGCGAGGCCCCGGAGAAGAACGCGATCGCCGCCGGCACCGTCTGGGAGGCGCTGGTCGAGGTGAGCGAGATCGCGAACACGAAGTCGGTCCAGCAGAAGATGAACACCAGGATCGCGGTGGTCACCATGCCGGGGGCGGCGAGCGGCGCGACCACCTGGAGGAACGCCTGGAGCGGGGTGGCGCCGTCGACCTGGGCGGCCCGCTCCAGCTCCCAGGGGATCTCCCGGAAGAAGGCCGAGAGGGTGTAGATGGCCAGCGGCAGCGAGAACGTCAGGTAGGGGATGATCAGGCCGGGCCAGGTGTCGAACAGGCCCAGCTGCCGCCACAGGTTGAACAGCGGGCTGACCAGCGAGATGGCCGGGAACATGGCGATCAGCAGGGTCACCGCGACCAGCACCTGCTTGCCCGGGAAGCGCAGCCGGGCGACGGCGTAGGCGGCCATCGAGCCGACCACCACGGCCAGGACGGTGGCGATGAGGGCGATGCCGATGGAGTTGACCAGCGCCCGCGTGAACAGCGAGGTCTGGAAGATGCCGCGGTAGTTGGCCAGCGTCCACCTCCGCGGCAGGAAGCTGCCGTCGGCGATGGTGCTCGGGTCCTTGAACGACAGCGAGGCCAGCCAGAGGACCGGGACCAGCGCCGCCAGGATGACGATGGTGTTGCCGACCGCCCAGGACGTCTTGGCAGCGGTTCGAGTGGTCATCTGCGTCCCACCTCCTGGCCGGGCGCGGCCGTGCCGAAGCCCCTGACGAAGACGAAGGCGATGATCGCCACCGCGACGAAGACCAGCACCGAGATAGTCGAGCCGATCCCCAGGTTGAGCGCGGTGAACAGGTTGTCGTAGCCGAGGATCGACACCGAGCGGGTGTTGTTGGCGCCGGCGGTTAGGATGAAGATGTTGTCGAAGATCCGGAACGCGTCCAGGGTGCGGAACAGCAGCGCGACCAGGATGGCCGGCTTCATCAGAGGCAGGATGACCTGGGTGAAGCGCTGCCACGCGCTGGCGCCGTCGACCTTGGCCGCCCGCAGCAGCTCCTCGGGCACCAGCGACAGGCCGGCCAGGAGCAGCAGGGCCATGAACGGGGTCGTCTTCCAGATCTCGGCGGCGATGATGATGAAGATGGCCGGCCACTGCTCGGTCAGCGGGGCACTGCCCGACCGGAGGAGGTTCGCCAGGTAGCCGGTGCCCGGGGTCCAGGCGTACTGCCAGCTGTAGGCGGCGACCACGGTGACGATCCCGTACGGGATCAGGATCGCGGTGCGGACCGCTCCCCGGCCGACCAGCGCCCAGCGCATGATCATGGCCAGCCCCATGCCGAGGACCAGCTCGACGGCGACCGAGACGACGGTGATGAACAGGGTGACCCCGAACGCCGTCCACCACAGCCGGTCGCTGAGCACGGTGGCGTAGTTGGCCAGCCCGACGAACTGCCGCGCGGCCGGGAAGCGCAGGTCGTACCGCTGCAGCGACAGCCAGACGGCGTAGCCGATCGGGTAGGCGGTGACGGCCAGCATCACGACGACCGCGGGGGTGCACAGGAGCCAGCCGAGCCGCCGCTCGGCGCGGGCGCCCTCGGACAGGGAGGTGGCCCGCCGGTGCCGCGGCTGCGCCTGCGGTGGCGCCTGGGCGACACCGGTGGCGCCGGAGTGTGCGGTCATGGGATCAGCCCCTTGGACTCGATGGCGTCCCGCAGCTGGCCACGCAGCTGGACGAGCTTGCCGGGGCCCGCCGTCGACGGCGGGTACAGGGTGGAGGAGATGGCGATGGAGACCGACTGGTAGGCGGGGGTCTTGGGGCGGACACCGCCGCGCTGCAGGGAGTCGAGGATCTCAGCGGCGAACGGGTAGCCGCCCTTGATGAGCCGCGGGTCCCGGTACAGGCTGGCCAGGGTGGGCGGGAGCCCGCCCTTGACGGCGTTGCGGAGCTGGTTGTCCTTGTCGCGCAGACACTGGATGGCGTCGAAGGCCTGCGGCTGGTGGGTGCTGAAGGCGCTGACGGCCAGGTCGATGCCGCCGACCGGCGGCCGCGACGGCAGCTTGGCGTCGGACCGGGGGTACTCGGTCCAGCCCATCTGCTTGGCGATGGCGGGCGCGTTCTGCTGGGCGGACGGGTAGACGAACGGGTAGTTGATCTCGAAGGCGGCCTTGCCGGTCTCGAAGGCGAGCCGGTTCTGGTCCTCCATCTGCACGCCCAGCGACGGGTCGGCCATCGGTGAGCGGGCCAGCTGGCCGATCAGCGAGATGCCCTTGGCGGCCGCTGGTCCGAGGACGACCTGCTGGCCGTTGTCGGAGAGGATGTGACCGCCCGCGGAGGCGACCATCGCGTTCACCCAGACGGTGTAGCCCTCGTAGGAGGCCCCCTGGATCTCGATGTAGTGGGGCTTGCCCTGGCGGGCGAGGGCCTCGGCCTGGCTCAGCATCTGGGCCCAGGTCGTGGGCGGGTGGGGAACGAGGTCCTTGCGGTACCAGAGCAGCTGGGTGTTGCTGTTGAACGGGGCCGCGACCAGCTGCCCTTTCCAGGTGGCGGTGTCGAGGGCGGCCTTGACGGCGTCCCGCTCGACCTGCCGGCGCCGCTCGCCGGTCCATGGCTGGATCCAGCCGGCCCCGGCGAACTCGGCCTCCCACACCACGTCGAGGCCGAGGATGTCCAGCGAGCTGTCCTTGGCCGCGCTGCGCCGGACCAGCTGCTCGCGCTGGCCGTCGGCGGCCGTGGGGAGCTCCCGGATCTGGATGTTGTACTCGCCGCCGGACGCGGCCGAGCAGGCGGCCGCGGCGGCCGCGAAGCTGCCAGACGGCTCGTGGAAGATGTACCAGTTCAGCGTCGGCGTGCCGCCGCCTCCCCCGCCGGTGGTGCCGCCGGCGCACGCCGCCAGCAGCACCGCCGCCAGGCCCACGAGCAGGCCTTGTCGCCATGCTCGTCGACGGCGGACGCGGTTGACCATGAAGCCCATCGCCGCTCCATCTCTCGCTGGGGCAGGTTCGTCGTCAGGATCGCGGCGGAGCTTCGCGACGGCATCGCGGCCAACCGGAGTCTCCGCTACCTGCCACCTGCAAGATGGTCGTGCACGCTGTCACGACCCGACCGTTGTGTCGTCACGGCCTCGGGTCGCCGCGGCCGTCGTCGGCCAGCAGCCCGCGGATGGCGTCGCCCGACAGGGCGGTCTTGGGCAGGAACCCGATCGCCGGACTGGCCGCGATCAGCTCCGCGTAGTCCTGCTCGGCGTGGGTCGAGATGAGGATCACCGGGGTCGGGGTCGGGCCGGCCTGACCGTGGAGGCGCCGGGCCAGCTCCAGGCCGCTCTCCCCACCCAGGTCGATGTCCAGCAGCGTGACGTCCGGGCGCAGCTCACCGGTGCGCCGGAGCGCGTCGGCGGTGTTGGAGGCGACGCCAACGACAGTGATGCCCTGGCCTTCCAGGAGGCCGCGGGCGGCGTCCAGGAACCGAGGGCTGTCGTCGACAATGAGGCAGCGCAGCATGGGCTCAGGATCGCAGCCCGGGGTGGCGGCGCGCATACCGGCTAGCTGGAAACTCATGGGCCGGTGAGCAGCACAGCGGCGACGACGCTGGTCATCGATTCCCTACCCGCGCCGCGGACGGGCCGGCACCTGGGGGCCGACGCTCGAGTCCCGCCTGACGGCGTACCCGCCGCTCCGGTCGGGGCCGGGGAACGGCGGCCGGTCGTCCGGGGGCGACGGGCACGTCTCGCGGTACCGCTCCACCACCAGGAACCGTCCCAGCGCCACGACCGCGAAGTCTCGGCTGCTCATCGGAGGCCTCCTTCCACTAGGCCGTGAAGTCCTTCGCCTCCGAGCTTGGCCCCGCCGTGCCGCCATGTCGTCGACGCCAGCGCCCATCTGTGCTCCCCGCCGACTGCAACCTCGCGCTGGCGGCTAACGGGAAGTCGCGTCCGGTGCTCGTCAGGAGGCGCGGATGCCGAGATCGGCGGCCATGCCGTCCCGCCAGGTGCTGTAGGCGGGCTTCCAGTCCAGCTGACGGCGGGCGAGCAGGTTGGAGGCGCCGGCCATGCGGGTCATGTAGGTCACGCCCCATTCGCCGACGGACAGCCGGGCAACCCACGCGGGGACGTGGCGGGGAGCCGGGGCGCCGAGCATGGCCGCCATCTCGGGCAGCCAGTCGTGGATCAGGGTGGGCTGGTCGTCGACGACGTTGCAGACCCCGCTGGCCGCCGGGCGCTCGACGGCGGCCAGGATCGCCGTGGCGACGTCGTGGGCGTGGATGAAGGAGAACATCGAGGCGCCGTCGCCGACCAGCGGAACCTTGCCGGCGCGGAGCCGCTGGGCGAAGCCCCCGTCGGGGGCGAAGCTGGACCCAGGCCCGTAGAGGTGGCCCAACCGCAGCACCAGCCCGCCGGCCCAGGTGACCCGCCGTTCCTGCTCGACCAGCGCGGCCAGCTCGGGGCCGAACTCGGCCGGAGGGTCGTGCCACAGGGGTGCGTCCTCGTCCTTGACCGGGGACCCGGCGGGGTCGTAGGCGTAGGCCACCCCCTGGGCGATCACCCGGGCGCCGCCGGCGGCGGCGACCAGGTTGGCGGTCCCTTGGGTGCGCAGCCGGTTGGTCGGGCCCATGTCCCGGGCCAGGTGCCGTGGGTCGACGGGGTCCGGGACCGCGGTCAGCATGTGCACAATCACGTCGGGGCGGGCAGACCGGACGGCGTCAGCCACGGCGGCCCGGTCGAGGGCGTCGACGGCCAGCACCTCGGCGTCAGGCAGCCGGATCGGCGTACGGGCCAGGCCGATCACCTGATGACCCGCGGCGGCAAGAACGGGAACAGCCTGACGGCCGATCACACCAGTGGCGCCAGCCAGCAGAACACGCATCGGGGGAGCTCCTCTCCAGTGAGTCGCCGGAAGCAGGCGGCCACTGCCTGCCCTCCTCCCCGGAGCGTCGCGCCGGTTGGGACCTCCGGCATCGCTGCTAGCCCCCATCTGCGGTTCCGGCCAGCCAGAAGCGGTGTCGAACGGCACCTCGGGTCGGTGCCAGCCGGCACCGCCGGAAGCAGCACGGGTGGGCCATGCTCCAGCGGATGGGCCGAGACCAGCGCCCAGCATGTCAAGGAGGACCTGAATGCCCCGGACCCTGCGCCAGCTCTGGGCCGACGAGGACCACGCGCACGAGCACGGGCTGGACCACAAGCAACGACCGTCCCGCCCGCGGGCCAGGCACGGCGCCCGACTCCGCAGGTCGGTCGCCGTTCGGGGACGACGCCGGTAGGCTTGCTTCCCCGAGCCCGGAGTCGTCTTCTGATGCCGATGGAACGTCTCACCCAGCCGGCCAGGTCGCGCGGCCCGCAGACCCCGGCCGCGGCCGTCCCCGAGGCTCGGGTCAAGCCGCGGCTGCGCGGGGTGTCCCACCAGTACGCCTTCTTCGTCTCGCTCGCCAGCGGCACCCTGCTGGTCCTGCTCGCCACCACGACCAGGGCCACGCTCGCGGCGGCGATCTATGCCGTGTCGGTGTCCGCCCTGTTCGGGGTGAGTGCCCTGTACCACCGGGCCAACTGGACCGCCCCGGCCCGGCGCCGCATGCGCCGGCTCGACCATTCGATGATCTTCCTGCTCATCGCCGGCACCTATACCCCTGTCGGCCTGCTGGTCCTGCGGGGCACGCTCGCCACCGTCGTGCTCGCGGTCGTCTGGGGCGGAGCCCTGGCCGGGATCGTGCTCGAGCTCCTCTGGACCGGGGCCCCCAGATGGCTCGGCGGGACGGTGTACCTGGCCCTTGGCTGGGTGGCGGTGGTGGCCACGCCACAGCTGTTCGCCGAGCTCGGCGCGGTCGGCGGGCTGCTGATCGTCGCCGGCGGGCTGGTCTACTCAGCCGGAGCGGCCGTGTACGCCCTGCGCCGCCCCGACCCGGTGCCAGCCGTCTTCGGCTATCACGAGATCTTCCACCTGCTGGTGATCGCCGGGGTGGCCGCCCACTACCTGGCCATCAGCCTGTACGCGCTGCCCATCGAACTAGGTGGCTGATCCCTGCAGGTCGGCTCGCAAGGTCTCTATGGTCAGGCGCTCTCGGCGTGCCCGCAGGTCCAGATACAGCAGCACCCCGACCAGCACCCCGTATGGCAGGGTCACCACTGTCGCCACCGCGGCCACGACCGCCTGGACGAACCAGCTCGTCCCACCGAATGGGGCGGTGATCAGGGCGTTGACCACCGCGGTGAGCAGCCCGGCGACCACCAGCGTGCCAAGAGCGTGCCACCAGTGCCCGCCGACCAGCTCCCAGGACCGCCCCATCGCCTGGGTCCCTTTGCGGCCCTCGACCACCAACGCTTCGATGCTCACCGCCAGCCGGACGCCGATGTAGATGCCCGGGATGATGAGCAGGATCAGCCCACCCACCGTGGCCAGCCCGACGAGCACGCTCACCAGCAGGACCGACCAGAACCGATGGAAGCCGAACCGGTAGCTCTGTTCCAGGCTGGGATCCTCCCCGGCCACCTCGGCCGCCACCGCCCGGGTGATCGCCCCGGTCAGGACCAGGAACATCACCACCCCGGCCAGCGCCGTCACCAGCCCGGCGGTCCCCACCGCCCACGAGGAGGTCGAGATGACCACCCCGTTGGCGGTCTCCTCCCCCCTGATCCGGACCTGGTCGCCGATCAGGTACTGCAGCAGCGTGAACGGCACCACCACGACCGCGGCGATTCCCAACAGGGTGCGCCAGTGGCGCCGGTACAGTCCCCAGGCGGTGCTCAGGATCTCCCCGATACCCATCCGGCGGGGCAACGCCGCCCCGCCCGGCTGCCCGGTCGCCTCGCTCATCTCCGGCCTCCTGCAGTCGCTGCTTCGGACACCCGGTGGCTAGCGGTCCCGCTTCCAGTGGGCGCGGCCGAACATCCGGCCGAACCAGTCATGTAGCGAGCCGCCGGCGTGCTCGGACGGGTCGGCGTGGAAGACCGCCGGCGCCTGTGGTCGCCCGAGCCGGTCGGCCTCCTCGGCCGACAGGTTCAGGACCACGTACCGGTCGGTGATGTCGGCGACCTGGTCGGCGTCGGCGAAGCGAAGCCCATCTGACGTCTCCAGCACGATGCCGTCGAACACGTCCAGCTCCGGAACCTCTAGCACGTGCTCGACCCTGCCGATCTCCTCGCCGCCCGAGGATCGGACAGGAACGCCCTTGGGTAGGGCCTGATAGGAGACCCTCCTCGCCTGACCCTCCATGCTCAGGCCATCCCGAGGACGGCGCGTACCTGGTCCAGCATCCGCTGCTCCCCGGCGCTCACCCGCTCGGCGCCAAAGCCCATGAAACCGCCCTCCTTGCCGGCGTCGGCGGCCGCCTGCGCCGCGGCCACCAGCCACCGGCGGAACGCCTCGACCTCCTCGGGCGTGGCCTTGGCCGTCACAATGTCGTTGACGCCCCTGAGCTCCTCCAGCACCTGCTGGCCGCCACGCGGCTTGAAGTCCCCCAACGGGTTCTGCCGCTGCTGCGCCAGCGCCTGCACATCCAGGGCCACCGCCGCCAGCAGCTCCTCCTGGCTCGGCGGTAGGGTGGCCGACCGCAACGACGCCATCGTCTCCTTCGCCACCTCGATCGGCCCGCCCGGGTCCGCCAGCGAGATCGCGACGCCGGCGACCAGCGGCGCGCGCCGGATCCGGGTCCATTCCTGATCGGTGAAGTCCTGCTTGGACGTCATGGCCACCTCCATAGGGACGGGACACCAGCCTAACGGGAAGCGGCCCCCCAGTTTCATCCTCTGCGGAGGATGGCGACGGACCTCGTCGCCACCAAGCTTGCCCCGACTGGACTCGAGGGCCTCCTCACAGTCGCGCTGTTGGCATCTGGTGATTCCGAGACAGTTGGGGAACAGCAATGGGTCAACGGACCTTGCGGGCGTCCGCCCTGGCGTTCGTGCTTGGGCTGGTCATCTCCCTCGTCTGGTCCTTCCTTCAAGCCTATGGCCTCTGAAGAGGCCCCACCGGAGCGGCCTGACGCCGGAGGCCAGGCGACGGCAGCTCCACCATCTCGCCGGAACCCCTGGCGGGTGGTGGTCTCGACGGCCGTCACCGTCGCCGTGCTCGTGGTGGTCTTTGCCGGCATCTTCCCCAAAGTCGCCGACTACTCCCAGGCATGGTCATCGATCCAGCAGATGCCAACCGCCTACGTCGTCGCCCTGGTCGTGGCGACCGTGGTCAACCTCTCCGTCTACGTCTGGCCGCTGCAGGCGGCCCTGCCCGGGCTGGGCTACGGGCCCGGCTTCGTGGTGCGCCAGACCTCGTTCGCCATCAGCAACGCCGTGCCGGCCGGCGGCGCCGTCGGGCTGGGCGTCCAGTACGGCATGCTCGACTCCTACGGGTACGGCGCCGGAGCGGCCGCCAGCGCCATCGCGATCGTGAGCGTCTTCAACGTGTTCGCCATGCTGGTGATGCCGGTCGTCGGGGTCCTGGCGCTGTTGGCCAGCGGCGTGGTCGAGGGGACCTACGTGCTGATGGCCGCCATCGGGGTGCTCGCCATCGGCGTCGCGGCCGTCGCCTTCACGGTGGCGCTGCGCAGCGAGCGCGGTGCCCGCACGGTCGGGCAGTGGGCGGAGCGACTGGTCAACCCGCTCATCCGGCGGCTCTCCCACGGCCGGTCCGTCGACCTCACCGGGAAGCTGCTGGATTTCCGGTCCAGCGTCGTCGACGTCCTGCAGGTACGGTGGCTGCAGGTCAGCCTGTCGACCCTGCTGCTCCAGATCACCTCCTGGGCGGTCCTGGTCCTTGCCCTGCGCGGACTGGAGGCCGGGACAGGGACGGTCACGGTGACCTGGAACGAGGCGCTTGCGGCGTTCTCGTTCGCGCGGGTCGCCTCGTTCATCCCCATCACCCCCGGCGGCCTCGGCACCGTGGATGCCGCCCTGACGGCCCTGCTCACCGGGTACGGCGCGACCAGCAGCCAGGCCCTGGCCGCCGACCTCGTCTGGCGGGCGGCGACCTATGTTCCCCAAGTGCTGCTGGGGGCCCTGACCTTCCTCTGGTGGCGGGTCACGACCTCTCGTCGGAAGGAGCAGGCATGACTGGACCCCCCTACATCGAAGATCCGGGCACCACTCGTCCGGCGGCGAGACTCGATGCCGGCAGACTGTGGATGGGCGGCATCGCCACGGCGGTGGTGGCCGCCCTGGTCGCGGTGGTCGGGGTGCTGATCAGCCGCGGGTTGTTCGACGTCCCGCTGCTGGCTCCGACCAGGGAGGGCGCACTCGGCGACACCAGCACCGCCGGGCTGGCCGGCCTGGCCGCTGTCGCCGCCCTGCTCGCGACGGGCCTGATGCACCTGCTGCTGGTGACCACGCCACGGCCAAGGCGGTTCTTCACCTGGATCATGGCGCTGGCGACGCTGATCGCGGTGATCCTGCCCCTGATGACCGACGCCGAGGCGAGCAGCAGGATCGCCACCGCGCTGATCAACCTGAGTATCGGTGTCGCTATCGGATCGCTGGTCTCAAGTTCCGCCCGGAGCGCTGTCAGTGTCCGTCGCCGCTAGTCGCCGACGTGTTGCTCGCCGACGAGCGGGTCCAGCATGATCCAGTGGGTGTCGCGGCGACGACGCAGGTAGGCGGCGTCGTAGAGCACCCCGGCGGCGAGGATGCCGGCGACGATGGCCAGGTCCCTGCTGGTCTGCAGCAGGACGGTGACGATCACGCCAGCCAGCGCCAGAAGCGGAGGCAGGGGCCACAGGGGCATGCGGTAGGGCCGCGCCAGGCCGGGCTGCCGGAGCCGGCTGGCCAGTGCCGACAGGGCGATCAGCGCGAACGTGACGACCACGGTGAGGCTTGCGAAGGTGACGGCGGCCGCGTAGTCGGAGACGGCGGTCAGTGTCAGGGCGGCGACGCCGATGGTCAGGGTGGCCACGACCGGCGTCCTTGTCGTCGGGTGGATGCGGCCAAACGCGCGGCTGAGCGGCGCCGGCCAGGTCCGGTCCCGGCCCGAGCTGTACAGGGTCCTGGCGTACTCCAGCAGCACCGCCAGCAGGATGTTGAAGAACGTGGCCACCAGGGCCAGGGTCACGATGGTGACCAGCCTGTCACCGCCCAGCGAACGGACCAGATACGACATGGGGGCCGGCGCGGTGGTCAGTTGCGCCTGGGACGGCGCACCCACGAGGGCGGCGGTGATGGCCAGTAGCTCGGCGAGGACCGCGATGCCAAGCGCGCCCAGCATCGCGCGGGCGACGCCGCGGCGCGGGCCCTGGGTCTCTTCGGAGAGGATCACCGCGCCGCCGTAGCCGGCGAAGGCGCCCAGCCCCAGGACGACGCCGGCCAGCAGCGTCCGTAGGCCGACCGAGGCGGCGCTGCCGTCGGCGGCGTACACGCGCGGGTCCAGCAGCGTGCCGACCAAGGACCAGTCGGCGTTCGCGAAGCCGAGGACGGAGACGACCAGGATGATGGCCAGCTCCAGGGCGAGCAGGGCCGCGGTGACGGCGGCGTTGAACCGGATCCCGGCCACCGCCACCGCCGTGGCCGCGGCCAGCAGGACCAGCGCGGCCCCTCGGGGGCTGACGGCTGGCCAGGCGGCGGCCAGGTATTCGCCGGCGGCCAGCGCGAACGCGCTGGGGACGATGACGAACAGGGCGAGCTGCAGGGTCAGGGCGAGGAAGCCGGCCCGGCGGCCGAGGACCCGGGCGACGATCCCGTACAGGCCGCCGGCGGTCGGGTACAGCGCGCCCAGCTCGGCCCAGCCCACGGCCAGGCAGCCGCTGAGCAGCGCCGCGATCAGGAACGCCAGGAAGGCGCCGCTGCCCTGCTGGCCGAGGGCGACCGAGCCGATGGCGAACACCGACGCCGCCGGGCCGATCACCGACAGGGTGATCGTCAGGTTGCCGGCCACCGGGAGGGTCCGGGCGAGCTGCTGCTGGTAGCGACGGCCCGCGGGCGTGCCGGTGCCGGGTCTGGGTGCCGGGCTCATCGTTCCGCTGGGTGCGTCCCCGGTGAGCCGGCTGGCGGGAGGGAGGCGGCGGGCCTTTGGAGCAGGTCGAGCTCGCCTGCGCGGGCGACCGCCTCGGCCCGGGTGGAGGCTTGCAGTTTGCGGTAGATGGCCTGGACCTGGCTCCTGATGGTGGTGACCGAGACCGACAGCTCGCGGCTGATCTCGCGGGTCGAGAGCCGGCTGGGGAGCAGCCGCAGCACGACCAGTTCCCGCTCGGTGAGGGGCGCCGCCGCCTCGACTCGCCGGCGCGGCGCCACGGCCAGCGCTTGCTCGGTCTGCTCCAGCAGCGCTGGCAGCGCGCCGGGATCCGCGAACCGCTCGAGCAGCTCGCGGGCCTGGTCGACCAGGGCCCGGGCGCCAGCAAGGTCACCTCGTCGCTGGCGCACGGCTGCCAGCAGTAACAGCGCGAACGCTCGTTGGGCGAGCATGCTGTCGATCCCGACTGGCGCCAATGCCCGCCCTAGCTGCACCTCGGCTTCGGCCAGCTCGCCCTGGCGGGCCAGCGCCCGCCCCAACGCCGCATACGCGATCCCGCACAGCGGCTCGGCGCTGAGCCCCTGGGTGTCGGCGGTCGCCGCCGCCCGGCGGGCCAGCGCCATCGCGGTGGGGTCGTCGTCCTGGTCGCCGGCCAGCAGCGACAGCACCGCCAGGGCCAGGACGACCGCGACCGGCTGGTTGGCCGCGGGCACGAGCCCGACCAGTTCCTCCAGTTGCGGCCGCACGTCGGCGGCCTTCCCGGAGAGGTACAGGGCGTGGCCGAGGGCCGACTGCGCCATCCACCAGAACTGTGAGGATTCGGGGCCGGCGAGCTCCAGCGCCTGCCGGCCAGCAGCCGCCGAGCGGCCGACGTCGTCGAAGACCAGCGAGGCGCGGGCCAGGTTGGCGCCGAACGCCAGCGAGCTGACGCCGTCCGGCAGGCTGCCCTCCGAGCTGATGCCGTCCGGCAGGCTGCCCTCGGCGCCGTCACGCCCCACAGCGGCCAGCCAGTGTTCGGTCTGCTGCTTGGAGGCGCCGCTGTGCCCGCGGATCCAGGCGGCGACATAGGCGACCGGCGGATCGGCCAGGATCGCCTCGTCGGGGAGCTTGTCCAGCCAGCGGGCCACGGTCGCCCGTTGCCCCCGCCGCCAGTAGGTGAGCCAGTGCTGGGCGATCAGCGCCGCGGCCACGCTGAAGTCCCCCGCAGCGCTGGCGTGCCCGATGGCCGCATCCAGGTTGCCGGCCTGCCGGTGCCAGGCCGCGGCCCGCCGGTGCAGGACCGCCGGCAACGCCGGCTCGCGGGCGCCGAGCTCCAGGCGGAGCAGCTGGGCGAACAGGTGATGGTAGCGATACCACTCGCGCCGGTCGTCCAGTGGCACCAGGAACAGGTTCGAGCGCTCCAGCTCGGCCAGCAGCCCGGCCGACCCGTCGGCCTCAAGGACGGCGTCGCACAACGGGCCCGACAGCCGCTCCAGGATCGAGGTGTGGAGCAGGAACCTCCGGATGGTCTCCGGTTGGTGGGCCAGCACCTCCACACTCAGGTAGTCCGCGATGTGGCGGTTGTCGCCGTGGAAGGCGGCGACGAAGGCGCTCGGGTCCCGTCGGCCGCGCAGCGACAGCCCGGCCAGGTACAGCCCGGCCGCCCAGCCCTCGGTCCGCTCGACCAGACGCTCCACGTCGTCAGTCCCGAGCCGCAGTCCCATCGAGCCGTTCAGCAGCTCGGCTGCCTCCTGGTCGGTGAACTGCAGGTCGAAGACGCGGATCTCGGCCAGCTCCCCCCGGGCGCGCATCCTGGCCAGCGACAACGGCGGGTCGACCCGGCCGGCCAGGGCCACGTGGACATCCGCTGGGAGGTGGTCCAGGAAGAACGTCAGGGTCTGGTGGCAGGCCGGGTTGGTGATCAGGTGGTAATCGTCCAGGACCAGCACCAGCGGCGAGCCGACCCTGCTCAGCTCGTTCAGCAACTCCGGCAGGACCACTCGGTACAGGTCCGTGCTCTGGCGCCCCAGTGCCGCCAGCGCACGCACACCCACGCCCGGCTCGACCGTGCGCAGCGCCTCCACCACATAGACCCACAACCGCGTGGGGTCGTTGTCGCCCTCGTCCAGCGAGACCCAGGCCACCCGGCCACCACCGGCTGTCGCCTGCCATGTGGCCAGCAAGGTCGTCTTGCCGAAGCCGGCCGGCGCGTCGACCAGGCACAGTTTGGCCTGCAGGCCGACCTCCAGCAGCGACTGGAGACTGGCACGCGAAAGCAGCCCGGCACGAGGGACCGGCGTCCTCAGCTTGGACTTCACCAGACCTGAACCCGCCAGGCCCATCGCCTGCGAAGGGTCCTCGTCGGCGCCGGCCAGCTCCGCCTCAGATGCTGGCAGCTCAAGCGTGCACCAGGCGACCTTGCCGCCAGCCGGATCCTGGCGCACCCCCCAGGTGGTGGCAATCTGGTCCACGACCAGCAGGCTCAGCCTGCGGTCGGTCTCCTCCTTGGCGGCCAGCCACGCCAGCAGGTCCGGGTCCTGGTCCTTGACCGCCACATGCAGCCGACGGCCGAGCAACTCCACCCGCAGCTCCAGCGCCCTCCGGGCGTGCACCACGGCCAGTGAGATCAGCTCGCTGGCCAGCAGCGCCGCCGGGTCGGCCAGCTCCTGGACCTCCCAGCGGCCACACACCTCCCGCACGAAGGCCCGGCCGGCACGAGCCGCGTTGGGCACCGAATCCAGCGCCAGCTGCTCGAGCAGCCACGGCGGTCGGGTGCGGGCGTTGGCCACCGCCTGGTCCACGCTGGGATACATCCCCATCCGGGAGGCCACCCCCTGCTGCAGGAGGGTCTCGGCGACCGCCGGCTGGGTGGCGGCCAGCATCAGCGTCGTGCCCGGCCAGCTGAGTGCGGGATGGCGGATGGAGGTGAACAGGCCGGCACACCCGGGATCGATCGCCTCCACCTGACGTAGGTCGCAGATGATCGCCGGTGGCTGCTCGGCGAGGTGCTTGAGAATGACCCGCTGGAGCTGGGGGGCGGCGGCCAGGTCGAGCCGGCCCGCCAGGGTCAGCACCACACAGCCCTGCCTGCTGGACTGCCGGATCCGCATCGCGCCACCACCCATCCCGCTGCCCGTCAGGCAGCATCCTACGTTACATGTCAGCAAAGCCACCCAAGACGGCGAAGCGGGACCGACCGGCAGCGAGGCAGTTGTCGCCGCAACCTCACCCTAAACGGATGAGGTCCGAGAGCAGGCCCGATGC
>DATENJ010000241.1:0-2531 GCA_035275125.1 Actinomycetes bacterium
CACGCGTCCGCGCGTCAGTTGTTCAGGCGGTGAGTCCCCGACTCACCCGCTCAGGCCTGTGCGGCCTGAAGCCATGCGTTGACCTTGTCCGGGTTGGCGTCGACCCACTGCTGTGCGGCCTTCTCAGGGTCGACCTTGTCCTCGGTGATGGCCTTGGCGACCACGTTCTGGTCCTCGTTGGTCCAGCTGAACGCCTTGACCAGCTTGTAGCCGGAGCTGTCGGTCTCGGCGAACTTGGTGCCCACGATCTTGTTCAGGTCGTACTTGGGGTAGTCGCAGGCGATCTTCGCCGGGTCGGCGTCGCAGCCCTCCGTGTACGGGGGCAGGTCGACCTTGACCAGGGGCACCTCGGACAGGAACCACTGCGGGTCGTAGAAGTAGCCGAGCAGCGGCGTCTTGTTCGCCTCGGCCTGGCGGAACGCCTGGATCAGCGCAGCCTCGCTACCGGCGTAGACGACCTTGTAGTTGAGGTTCAGGTTCTTGACCAGCGCCTCGTCGTTGGTGACGAACGACGGGTCACCGTCCAGCAGCTGGCCCTGTCCGCCCGACTCAGTGGTCTTGAACAGGTCGGCGTACTTGTTGAGGTTGTTCCAGTCGGTGATGTCCGGGTACTGCTGGACCATCCACGGCGGCACGTACCAGCCGATGACCCCGATGTTGCCGTTCGGCCCGGCGTCCTGGGCCGTCTTCTGGTCGGTGATGTACTTCTGCACGAGGTCCGGGTGGCCCCAGTTCTCGATCACCACGTCGACCTCGCGGTTGGCCATGCCCTGCCAGGCGACCTCCTCCTTGACGTTCTTGTACTCGACGTCGCAGCCGAGCTTGCTCTTCGCGACGTAGCCGACGACGTGCGCGGACGCCTCGTAGCCCACCCACGGGTTGATCGCCATGCTGAGCTTGCCGCAGTCGGCGGCGGCCTGCCCCCCGCCACCGCTGGGCGCCGGGGCGCTCTGGATGTTGCCGCCGCCACAGGCGGCCAGGGTCAGGCCCAGCACCGCGGCGAGCGCGACGCGTCGGACAGCTCTCAATTCCACGGGTTCCTCCTGATCAGCGCCGGCCGTAACGGGCCGCGGCGTACTGGGCGTTGCGGTCGAGCATGACCCCGAGCGCGGTGATGGCGATGCCGGCGGCCAGCCCCTTGCCGAACAGCTGTGACTGGGAGAACCCGGCCACGACGTAGTAGCCGAGGCCGCCGCCGCCGACCAGGCCTCCGATGACGACCATCGAGAGCACGTACAGCAGGCCCTGGTTGGAGGCCAGCACCACGGCTGCCCTGGCCATCGGCAGCTGGACCTTGCTGATCATCTGCCAGGCCGTGGTGCCGGCCGCCCGGGCCGCCTCCACCGAGGTGGCCGAGACCCCGCGGATACCGTCCGCGATCAGTTTGCAGGCCACCGGGACGCCGTACGCGAAGGCGGCGACGATCGCGGTGAACCGGCCGGTCCCGAACAGGGCCAGGGCCGGCACCAGGTAGACGAACGGCGGGATGGTCTGGAACGCGTCCAGGAACGGGCGAACCACGGTGTCCGCGCGCCGGCTGCGGCCCATCCAGACCCCGATGACGAGCGCGATGACGATCACCGCCAGGGTGGCGACCAGGGTGGTGGTGAGCGTCTTCATGCTCTCGTTCCACAGCCCCGTGCCGAGGATGACCAGCTCGCAGACTAGCGTGATCACCGTCGGGCGCCAGCCGCCGAGAACGTAGGACAGCGCCAGCAGGACCAGCGCGACCAGCCACCACGGTGAGTCCGCCAGCAGCGATTGCAGCGGGTTGAGCAGCAGGTTGCTGACCAGGTTGGTGATCGCCCCGGTGAGCCCGGACACCGCCCTGACGAACCAGTCGGTGAAGGCGCTGACCCCGGCGGCCAGGGGGCTGCCCAGGTCGGGCTGGGCGGGGAACTCGGCCAGCTGCAGCCACATCCGGGACAGGTAGATGCAGACGATCGTCAGCACGCCCCCGACGATCAGTGCGATCCGCCGGTTCCGGCCGCCGCCCTTGCCGGTCCGGGCCACCACCTCGCTGCGCTCCCCGGCCGCGGTGGTGACCCGGTCCAGCACGATCGCCATGATCACGATCGCGATGCCGCTCACGAACGCGTTGCCGATGTCCAGGCTCTGCAGCGCCTGCGCCACCGGCTGGCCCAGCCCGGGCCCGTTGATCAACGCAGCGATCGTCGCCATGGACAGCGCGGCCATCGTGCACTGGTTGAGACCGACGATGATGGTCCGCCGCGCCATCGGCAGCTGCACCTTGCGCAGGATCTGCATGCGGCTGGACCCCATCGAGCGGGCCGCCTCGATGGTGGTCGGGGACACGCTGCGGAGGCCGTGCGCGGTGATCCGGGCCAGCGGCGGCAGGGCGTAGATCAGGGTGACCACCACGGCCGACGCCGGGCCGATGCCGAACACCAGCACCAGCGGCGCGAGGTAGGCGAACGAGGGCATCGTCTGCATCACGTCGAGGACCGGGGTGATCGCGGCGTTGGCCCTCGTGCTGCGGGCCATCCAGATGCCGAGCGGGATCCCGATGA
>DATENJ010000242.1:0-5010 GCA_035275125.1 Actinomycetes bacterium
TGGGGACCGGTCCGCCGGGCGGCTGCGGGCACCGCCGCCTTGACCAGCTCGGCCAGCTGGCCGGTGGTGGCGACGGGGCCACGGCGTCGTGCCTCGTCGATCGCGCGGGCGATGCGGCCCGCGAAGCGCTCCTCGCCGTACTCGCGCAGGACGCGGGCGAGCTCGGCACGTGGGTAGGTGGCGACCACCTCGGCCGCGGTGATCCCGGTGGTCGGGTCCATCCGCATGTCCAGGGGGGCGTCGGCCCGGTAGCTGAAGCCGCGGTCGCCCTCGTCGAGCTGCAGCGAGGACACCCCGAGGTCGTAGAGGACCCCGTCGACGGCGTCCAGGCCAAGGCGCCTGGCCACCTCGGCCAGGTCCTCGAACGAGGCGGCGACGGCCTGGAGGCGGTCCCCGGCCCAGGCGAGGCGCGTACGGGCCAGGGCCAGAGCGGCCGGGTCGCGGTCCAGCCCAATGACCCGGCCGTCGGGGGCGGTGGCCTCCAGCAGCCGTTCGCTGTGGCCGCCGAGGCCGAGGGTGGCGTCGACGAAGGTCCCGCCGGGACGGGGGCGGAGCAACTCGGTGACCCGGTCGACCAGGACCGGCTCGTGACGGGCGGCGGTCAACACCATCAGATCCCCAGCTCGGCGAGGTGGGCGGCGTTGGTCTCGTCGGCGTAGGCGGCCTCGGCGACCGCCCGGTACCGTTCCCACTCCGCCTTGTCCCAGATCTCGACCCGCCGGATCTGGCCGAGCAGGACCACGTCCTTGGCCAGACCGGCGTACTCGCGCAGGGTCTGGGGGATGACCACCCGGCCCTGGGAGTCGGCGCTCTCGGAGCTGGCCCCGGCCACGAACATGCGGGCGAAGTCCCGGGTCGGCCGGGCGGTCAGGGGTTGGCTGTGGAGCTTGGCCGCGAAGGCCTCGAACTCGGCCTGCGGGAACACATAGAGACACCGCTCGTTGCCGACGCCCTTGGTGATCACCATGTCCTGCCCCAGCTCGTCCCGGAATTTGCGCGGGAGGATCACCCGGCCCTTCGGATCCAGGGAATGGTCGTAGGTGCCGATGAACAGCGCCGCTCCCCTCCCCAGTGCCCTCCACTTGGCGCCACTTTACTCCACCGGGTACCCACCGTCAATGCATATGCAGCCACAGAGAGAGGCCATTTGACCAGGGAAAATAGGGACCAGCAGTCAGAAATGGCCGCAGACCGGAAGACAGTTGATCCTCCACTTCACTCCACTGGAGCGAGAGGGAGAGGGCTACCCGCCCTGGGCGCCGGGGGCCGGGAGCAGGTCCGGCGGGACCTCGACGGGGGCCGGGGCGAACGGGGTGGCGCCCTCGGGGAGCAGGAGGCGCTCGACCGAGAAGGAGGAGCCGGGGAGGCTGACGGTGATGCGGTCGACGGCCACCGGCCGGCGGGTCTGGGGGTCGAAGTAGACGACCTGGGCGTCGGCCGGTGGCGGGTCGAGGGCGCGGAAGTTGTCGGGGCCGCCGGCGCCGACGGTGCCGGTCTGGAGGGTCCTGGTGCCGTTGACGATCTCGGTGCCGAAGCGGTGGAGATGGCCGTCCAGGACGGTCGCCACATGACCGCGGGCGTAGGCGGCCAGCCGGCCGTCGTGGACCAGGAGCACGTCCGGCCGCAGGGCCTGGCGGTCGACGGCGGCGGCGACGCCGACGCTCCGGGTCACCTTGAGGTCCTCGAACTCCTCCACCTGGTGGCCCTTGCCCGGGGTGAAGGTCGGGTCGGCGACCCCGTAGAAGCGGATCCCGGCGACCTCGGTGCCGCCGCCGTCAAGGACCCGGGCGTTGCGGTTGGCGGCCACCGCCCTGACCATGTCGGCGTCGTCGTGGTTGCCCTTGACGAACAGGTACGGCACCTCGAAGCGGCCGATGTTGGCCGCCACCTGCGGCTCGGTTGGCAGCCCCCAGGTGCCCATGTCGCCGGTGTCGACCACCGCGGCCACGTCGAACTGGTCGGCCAGGCGCTCGGCCAGGTCGAACCCGGCCGGGTTGAGGTGGAGGTCGGAGATGTGCAGCACCCGCACGGTGCTGTTGCCGTCGATCTCGCCCACCGGGCTGGCCAGGGCCGCGTAGGCGCGGTCGAGGTTGCGCCCGATGCGGACCATCTCCTCGCGCAGGGTCCGCAGGCGGTCGAGGCCGGTGCGGACGTCGCCGATCAGGGCCGGGGCGTACTCGAGGGCGCCTTCGTACCGGGGCTCGCGGAAGGCGGTCACGTCGTAGGTGGCCACGGCCGGCCCCAGGAGCAGGACGGTGGCCATCAGCCCGCCGAGGCCGCAGCGCAGCAGCTGGCGCCGGGACCGGCGCGGGAACACCAGCACCGCGACCAGCCCGCCGGCCAGGCCGAGGAGGGCGATCCGGACCACGAACACGGTGGCGGCCCGGCGGGCCTGGTCCTCGAGCGGGCCGAGGGTCGCCTCCAGCTCGGCGAACCGGGGGCCGCCCGGGCCCGAGGGGCCGGGGCTGCCCTCCAGCAGCCGCCCGAGGCGCTTGACGTCGACGTCGTCGACGGTGGCCCGGAAGGCCAGCGGGCCCTGGTGGGTCCGGGCCGAGACCGACCCGAACGGGGGCGCGGCCAGCCGGCTGGACCCGACCAGGGCCACCCCGGCCTCCAGGCGGACCCGGGCTGGGCCGACCTTGACCTCCTGGTCGGCCAGGAAGGTCACGGCCAGCAGCGCCCCCAGCGCCCCGGCGAGCAGCGGCAGGGCCCACGGCAGGACGCGGGCCGCCAGGGCGGTGAGGGAGGCGCGGCTGGGAAGGCTCAGGCGGGGACGGCGTCGGCCTCCAGGCCCAGGAACGGCGCCCAGCCAGGTTCGATACGGCCGACGGCGATCACGATCCACAGCGTCTCCTTGGGCGCCCGTGGCTCGCGCCGTAGACGGAAGCCCGCCTCGTGCGGCAGGCGGTCCTCCTTCTGGCTGTTGCAGCGCCGGCAGGCGGCGACCACGTTCTCCCAGACGTGAAGGCCGCCACGGGAGCGGGGCACCACGTGGTCGACGTTCTCGGCTCGCTCGCCGCAGTACTGGCAGACATGGTCATCGCGTACGAACACCGCTCGACGGGAGAGCCCGGCCCGGGCTCGGAACGGCACCTTCACAAAGTACCGGAGCCGGATGACGCTGGGGGCCGTGACCTGGATCGTGGCCCCGCGGACCAGGCCGCTGCCCGGCACCAGCACGTCGGCCTTCTCCTTGAGCACCAGCACCACCGCCCGCCGCACCGGCACGACACAGATCGGCTGGTACGACGCGTTGAGGACGAGCGCTCGCTCCACCATGCCCTCCCGTGGCGATGCGTGGGGCCGCTCGCAGTATAACGGTGGAGGTGGTCAGCCTTCCTGGGGCGCGTCGGGGATCAGGACCCGGAACGAGGAGCCGCCCCCGGCCCGCTCCTCCACCCAGGCCCGCCCGCCGTGGAGCTCGGCGAAGCGGGCGACCAGGGTCAGCCCGATCCCGACCCCGGGCGCGTGGGCCGGCGTGTCCGGGCCCTGGCGGAACGGCTCGAACACGCTGTCGCGCAGCTCGGCCGGAACCCCGGCCCCGGCGTCCTCGACCGCCAGCAGGACCCCGTCCCCGCCCGGCGGCTGGGAGACCCGCACCCACACCGGGGTGTCCGGCGGAGTGTGCCTGGCCGCGTTGGCCAGCAGGTTCTCGATGATCCGCTCGACCTTGCCCGGATCGAGGGAGACGGTCACCGGCTGGGCCACGACCTGGGGCCGGCGGCCGTTGAGCAGGCCCCAGTCGTCGGCGATCCGGGCCGCCAGGGCGGCCACGTCGGTCGGGCGGCGCTTGGGGGCGACGATCCCGTGGGTCAGCCGGTCCAGGTCGAGCAGGTCGTTGAGCAGCCGGTCGAGCTTGCGGGCGTTGGCCACCAGCCGGGTGTAGAGGTCGCTGCGGTCGGCGTCGGCCAGGATGTCGGCCTTGTGCTCCAGGGTGAGGCCGATCCCGACGATCGCGGCCAGCGGGGTGCGCAGCTCGTGGGAGACGGCGTCAAGGAAGGTGTTCTTCATCTGGTCGAGGGCGCGCAGCCGCCGGGTCGCCTCGCGCTCGTGCTCCAGGGCCCGTTTGGTGTCGGTGATGTCGACGCTCACGCCCTGCCAGAACAACGGCGTGCCGGCGGCGTCGTGGACCAGCACGCACTGGTCCCGGATCCACCTGACCTCGCCCGACTTGGTGAAGCAGCGGTACTCCATCCGGAACGCCTCGCCGGTCCGCTCGCAGCGGGCCTCCTCGGCCAGGACCCGGTCAAGGTCGTCGGGGTGGACGGTGCGCTTCCAGAAGTTGGCCTGGCTGGCCTCCTCGGCGGTGAAGCCGAACAGGACCTCGACCTGGCGGTTGATGTACTGGCGGGCGCCGCCGACCTCGAACTCCTCGCTGTAGACGATGGCCGGGATCTCCTCGACCAGGGTCCGGAAGCGGCCCTCGGCCTTCTGGCGCTCGACCAGCTCCTGCTGGGCGGCGGCGTACAGGCGGGCGTTGTCGAGCGCGATCGAGACCACCTCGGCGAAGCGGCTGACCTGGGTGACCTCGTCGTCGGTGAAGGTCCGGCCGGGCTCGGAGAAGGCCAGGCCGATCACGCCGTAGACGGTCCCGCCCGACACCAGCGGGACCCCGAGGACGGCCCGGAAGGCGTCGGTGGCGACCTGGCGGACCCGCCCATCCCACTGGCTGTAGTCGGGGATGGCCAGCGGGTCGCCGGTCTCCCAGACCCGCCCGGACAGGCCCTCGCCCTTGAGCATGCGCAGCCCGACCAGGCCGGTATAGGCCCCGGTGCCCAGCCGCAGGACCATCTCGCCGCTGTCGGGGTCGACCAGGCAGATGTAGCCGTTGCCGGTGCCGACCTCCTGGCCGGCCCAGGTGACGATCCGCTCCAGCAGCCCGCCGGCGGCCAGGTGGTCCAGCTCAGGGTCCATGGCCACCTCCCAGCTCCCGCTCGAGGGCGCCCCCGAACCGCTCGAGGGCCGTCTGGTCGTAGAGGGCGAACACCACGGTGGTGACCGGGCCGGGCC
>DATENJ010000243.1:0-3553 GCA_035275125.1 Actinomycetes bacterium
CTGCCGGCCGACCAGGTCGAGCGGTACGGCAAGGCCGCCGGGCGCGACCT
Source organism: Actinomycetes bacterium (assembly GCA_035275125.1). GTDB lineage: Bacteria > Actinomycetota > CALGFH01 > CALGFH01 > CALGFH01 > CALGFH01. The sequence continues at coordinate 51 of DATENJ010000243.1, forward strand.
GGCCGCCCTCGGCGTCACCGCCGACCTGGCCCCGGTCCTTGACGTCACCGGGGCGCGCTGGGACGGGATCATCGGCGACCGCTCGTTCGGGGCCGACCCGGCGACCGCCAGCCGGGCCGCCGTGGCCTACATGCGGGGCCTGTCCGCCGGCGGGGTCGCGCCGGTCGGCAAGCACTTCCCCGGCCACGGCGCCACCACCGTCGACTCCCACGAGCGGCTGCCGGTCGTCGAGGCCAGCCTGGCCCGCCTGGACGCCCGCGACCTGGTCCCGTTCAGGACCGCCATCCGCTCCGGCCTGGACGCGGTCATGGTCGGCCACCTGCTCGTCCGGGCCGTCGACCCCCGAACCCCGGCCACACTCTCCGCGGCGGTGGTCGGCGGCCTGCTCCGCGAGCGCATGGGCTTCGACGGCCTGGTCATCTCCGACGCCCTCGAGATGGGCGCCATCGCCAGCACCGCCCCACTCCCGGTGGCCGCCGAGCGAGCCGTCGCCGCCGGGGTCGACCAGCTCACCCTGTCCGGCCACACCGCCGTCCCGGCGGTCCTCGACCACCTCGAGCGGGCGGTCGCCGCCGGCCGGCTCTCCAAGGCCCGGGTCCGCGAGGCCTTCCTCCATGTGCAGCGCTTCAAGCGGGTCGACCGCTGGGCCGGCTGCTGACCGGCGACCGCAGGGGTTGTGGACATCTCGGGCATGGCCTCTGCCTGTCCGCTACGCTCCCACCGGGCTGGAGGAGGTGTGATGGGCGGGGTGCCGGAGGGGGTCGAGGGGCGGGCTCGGGAGGTGCTGGAGGGGCTGCCCGGTCGTGACGTCGACCTGTTCGTGGTGCGGCTGCGGCGCTGGTGGGACGACCTGGCCGAGGGGCTGGAGGGGCCGTACGGGGAGCGCCATGACCTGGGGGAGCTGCTGGAGCGGGTCGCGGTGCTGCTGGCCGAACGGTACCGGGAGCGGGCCGAGGAGCTGAAGCTGCTCGACCTGGAGCGCAGTATCCGGCCGGACTGGTTCCAGGACCCGGGGACGGTCGGCTACGTCTGCTACGCCGACCGGTTCGCCGGCACCCTCGAGGGGGTCGGCGAGCACCTCGACTACCTCGGCGAGCTGGGCGTCCGCTACCTGCACCTGATGCCGCTGCTGGCCCCCCGGGAGGGTGACTCCGACGGCGGCTACGCGGTGCGCGACTACCGGGCCGTCGACCCCAGGCTCGGGACCATGGACGACCTGGAGCGGCTGTGCGGGCTGGCCAGGGGCCGGGGGGTCAGTGTCTGCGTCGACCTGGTCCTCAACCACTGCGCGGCCGAGCACCCCTGGGCGTTGGCCGCCCGGGCCGGCGACCCCGAGGCCGAGGCGATGTTCTGGATGTTCGCCGACCGGGAGCTGCCCGACGCCTACGAGCGGACCCTGCCCGAGGTCTTCCCCGACTTCGCCCCCGGCAACTTCAGCTACCTGCCGGAGACCGGCAAGTGGGTCTGGACCAGCTTCAACACCTTCCAGTGGGACCTGAACTGGTCCAACCCGCGGGTCTTCACCGAGATGGCCGACGTGCTCCTCAACCTGGCCAACCGTGGCGTCGAGGTGCTGCGGCTGGACGCGGTCGGGTTCATCTGGAAACGGCTCGGCACCGACTGCCAGAACCAGCCCGAGGTCCACGACCTGCTCCAGGCGCTGCGGGCCTGCGCCCGGATCGTCGCCCCCTCGGTGGTGTTCAAGGCCGAGGCCATCGTCAGCCCGGTCGAGCTGGCCGCCTACCTGGGCGTCGGCCGCCACCACGGGCGCATCTCCGACCTGGCCTACCACAACAGCCTGATGGTGCAGTACTGGTCGGCGGTGGCGACCCGGGACGCACGGCTGGCCACCCTGGTGCTTGGCCGGCTACCGGCCAAGCCGGCCTCCACCGCCTGGGCGACCTACCTGCGCTGCCACGACGACATCGGCTGGGCGGTCCTGGACGAGGACGCGGCCGCCATCGGCTGGAGCGGGTTCGCCCACCGCCGCTTCCTGGCCGACTTCTACGCCGGCAAGTTCCCGGGCAGCTTCGCCCGCGGCGAGGTGTTCCAGGACAACCCCGTCACCGGCGACCGGCGCACCAGCGGCACCATGGCCAGCCTGGCCGGGCTGGAGGACGCCCTGGCCGCCGGCGACGACACCCTGGTCGACCTGGCGATCCGCCGGATCCTGCTCGGCCACGCCCTGATCTTCGGCTACGACGGCATCCCGCTGCTCTACATGGGCGACGAGCTCGGCCTGCGCAACGACCACAGCTACCTCGACGACCCGGCCCTCGCGGCCGACAACCGCTGGCTGCACCGCCCGGCGATGGACTGGGAGCTGGCCCGGCGCCGCACCGAGCCGGGCACCGTCGAGCAGCGCATCTTCTCGGCCCTGGTCGCCCTGGCCGAGGCCCGCCGCCGCACCCCCCAGCTGCACGCGGCCACCCGGGTCGAGGTGGTCGACCTGCAGCAGCCGCAGCTGTTCGCGTTCATGCGCCGCCACCCGCTCGGCACCCTGCTCGCCGTCCACAACGTCACCGAGCAGCCCCAGCCCGTCAGCCCCATGGGCCTGTACCTGGTCGGCCATGACCAGCCGGTGGACCACATCACCGGCCGGCCGGTACGGGTCGACCACGGCCAGGTCGTGCTCGACCCGTACCAGGCCGTCTGGCTCACGGCCCCCGGCGCCTAGCCCGAGGGCGCCGGATACGCAGGCACGCGTAGCCGGGGAGGCGGCGGCTACGCCACCGGGCGGATGCCCGGCCCGACCCGCTCGCCTATCGTTGCGGTATGGAGCCGAGCAGGCGGAACCCGCTGGCCCGCGGTCGGGCCCTGGCGTCGGACGTCCTGCTCGTGGTGGTGGTCGGGGCCGTCCAGGTGCTCGGCTGCTGGGCCTCCGAGCGCATCGGGCAGTCGGCGGACTGGCGGCCGCTGGACGCCTGGGCCTACCTGCTGCTGGCCGCCGCGCCGGCGGTCCTGGTGCTGCGGCGCCGCTGGCCCTTGCAGGTGCTGGCCGTCACTCTGGCCTGCGGGCTCGCCTACGCCGCCCGCACCTACCCGGAGGGGCCGTCCCAGCTGGCCGTCTACCCGGCCCTGTGGACCGTCGCCCTGACCCTGCCGCGGCGAACGGCCTGGCTGGCCGCGACCGTCACGGCGCTGGCGGTGGCCGCCGAAGAGCTGTTCCTCTACGGCGACACCATGTTCGACGGCGAACCGCTGTACGCGGCCGTCACGGTGTTCGCCGCCATGTGGTGGGGCGAGGCGGTCAGGGCCAGGCGGGCGTTCGTGGCCGAGCTGCGCGACCGGGCCGACCGGGCCGAACGGACCCGGGACGAGGAGGCCCGCCGCCGGGTCGACGAGGAGCGGATGCGGATCGCCAGAGAGCTCCACGACGTCGTCTCCCACACCATCGGGGTGATCAGCGTCCAGGCCGGGGTCGCCGCCCACCTGCTGCACCGCCGGCCCGACAAGGCGGCCGAGTCGCTGGCCGCGATCCGCCAGGCCAGCGACGAGGCCCT
>DATENJ010000244.1:0-3838 GCA_035275125.1 Actinomycetes bacterium
CCGCCTCGCCAGGAGCCTCCGCGACCTGACCGACGAGGCCAGGGCGCTGATGGAGGCCCGGCCACCGGAGCAGCGCGACACCGCCTACCCGCCGGCCGAGACCGGCATGCTCGGGCCCGGCGGGCGGACCGACGGCCTGGCCGTCACCCTGAGTGTCGGGGCGTCGCTGTTCGACGACCGCTTCGGCCTGGCCGACCGCCGGCCCAGGGAGCTGGTCCGGATGCCGTTCCTGTCCAACGACCGTCTCGACCCGGCCCAGACCCACGGCGACCTGCTGCTGTCGCTGTCCGCCGACCAGCCCGACGTGCTGCTCCACGCCCTGCGCCAGCTCATGCGCCGGACCAGGGACAACCTGGTCCTGCACTGGATGCTGGACGGCTACAACCGTCCCGACGCCGCGCCGGTGCCCGGCAGGACCGACAACCGCAACCTGCTCGGGTTCAAGGACGGCACGGCCAACCTCGACATCACCGACAAGGGCCTGATGGACGAGCTGATCTGGGTCGGCGCCGGCGACGGCGAGCCGGCCTGGGCGGTCGGCGGCAGCTACCAGGCGGTCCGCATCATCCGCATGTTCGTCGAGTTCTGGGACCGCACCCCCCTGAACGAGCAGCAGAAGATCATCGGCCGCAACAAGGCCACTGGCGCCCCGCTCGGCCAGGACCGCGAGAGCGACGACCCCGGCTACGCCGACGACCCGACCGGCCAGCGGGTCCCACTCGACGCCCACATCCGCATGGCCAACCCGCGAACCGCCGCGACGGCGAACAGCCGCATCCTGCGCCGCGGCTTCAACTTCTCCCGCGGGTTCGACAACGCCGGGCGGCTCGACCAGGGCCTGGCCTTCGTCAGCTACCAGAAGAGCCTCACCAAAGGGTTCCTGGCCGTCCAGGCCCGGCTCGACGGCGAGCCGCTCGAGGAGTACATCCTCCCGGTGGGCGGCGGCTTCTTCTTCGCCCTCCCCGGGGTCGCCTCCGAGGACGCCTGGCTCGGCCAGCGGCTGCTCGCCTGAGGCCGGCCCGGGCGTTCGGCTGTCCGGGATGTCGGGTAAGGTGGGTCCATGTGCGGACGGTTCAGCTCCACGAGCCAGCTCCAGTTCCTGCTCGAGCAGTTCCGGGCCGAGCCCATGGGGGTCGAGGGCCATCAGCCGAGCTGGAACGTGGCCCCGGCCAGCGACATCCTGGTCGTGACGGCCTCGGCCGAGGGCGCCCGGGAGCTGCGGGCCCTGAAGTGGGGGCTGGTGCCGCGCTGGGCCAAGGACCCCAGCGGGGCCAACCGGATGATCAACCTGCGAGCCGAGACGGTGCGGGAGAAGAAGGGGTGGAAGAGCACCCTGGCCCGCAAGCGCTGCATCATCCCCATCGACGGCTTCTACGAGTGGCAGGACCAGGGCAAGGGCGAGCGCAAGCAGCCCTTCTACATCACCTCCCGCGACTTCAGCCCGCTGGCCCTTGCCGGGCTCTGGGCGACCTGGCGCGACCCCGGCGACAGCGGTGAGGAGCTGTTCACCTGCACGATCCTGACCACCTCGGCGAACGACCTGATGGAGTCGGTGCACCACCGCATGCCGGTGATCCTGGCCCCCGAGGACTGGGACGCCTGGCTCGACCCGGAGAACACCGACACTGACGAGCTGGCCAAGCTGCTCGTCCCCGCGCCCGAGGAGATGCTGACCCTCTGGCCGGTGGACAAGGCCGTCGGCAACGTCCGCAACAACCGCCCCGAGCTCCAGGAGCCGCTCGAGGGGCACCAGCCGATCACCGCCTAGCCGGGGGCCCCGCACGTAGACTCTGGCCATGCGCTATGGCCCGCGGTTCGACTTCGCCCGCCGAGAGGACGGACGCCGCGTGGCCTACCAGGTGGCCGGAGACGGCGACCTGGACCTCGTCTTCCTGTTCGGGTGGCCGACCCATCTGGGGCTCATGTGGGAGGACCCGTCGTTCGCGGCCTTCCTTGGCAAGCTCGCGTCCTTCTCCCGGCTGATCCTGTACGACCGGGCGGGCGGCGGCCTTTCTGACCGCGGGCGGGGCGGGTACGTGTTCGAGGACGAGATGGACGACGTCCGGGCGGTCCTGGCGGCGGTCGGCTCGGAGCGGGCGGCGCTGTTCGGCTGCCACACCGGCGGCCGGCTGGCCCTCATGCTGGCCGCGACCTACCCCGACGAGGTGTCGGCGGTGGTCACCTTCGGGTCGCACCCGGCCACCCTCCGCGACGAGGACTACCCCTGGGGTTCGACCGTCGAGGCCCACGAGGGCCTGCTGGCGATGATCAGAGAAGGAGGGGTCTTCGACGACGGCGCCCAGTTCCTGGGGATGGTGGCGCCGCGGGAGGCCGCCGACCCTTCTGTCGCGCACTGGATGCGGATGTTCCTCGTCTCGTCGTCCACGTTCGCGGAGCAGTACGAGGGGATCCGGTCCCTTGGCCCGGTGGACATCCGCGGGCTGCTCGGCTCGGTCCAGGCCCCGGTGCTGGTGCTGCACCGGACCGGCGACCGGGCGGCCGACGTCAGGGCCAGCCGCTACATGGCCGAGCGCATCCCCGGGGCCCGGTTCGTGGAGCTGCCCGGCGACGCCCATTTCCCCTTTTTCGGCGACCAGGACGCCGTGGTCGAGCTCACCCAGGAGTTCCTCACCGGGGCCCGGCCGGTGGTGGAGCCGGACCGGGTGCTGGCAACGGTGCTGTTCACCGACATCGTCGACTCGACCCGGCTGGCGGCCGAGCTGGGGGACCGGCGCTGGCACCGGGTCCTGGTCGAGCACCAGGAGGTGGTGCGCCAGCAGCTGGGCCGGTTCCGGGGCCGCGAGGTCAAGACCACCGGGGACGGGTTCCTGGCCACCTTCGACGGGCCGGCCCGGGCCATCCGCGCCGCCGACGCCATCCGGGCCGGGCTGCGGGACCTGGAGCTCGAGGTCCGGGTGGGCCTGCACACCGGCGAGTGCGAGCTGCTCGGCGACGACATCGGCGGGATCGCCGTGCACATCGCCGCCCGGGTCATGGCGGCCGCCGGGGCGGGGGAGATCGTCTGCTCGCGGACGGTCAAGGACCTGGTCGCGGGGGCCGGGTACGCCTTCGCCGACCGCGGCACCCGCACGCTCAAGGGCGTCCCCGACAGCTGGCAGCTCTATGCGGTCGAGCTGGCCGAGCGCTGATCCGGCTCAGCCGGTGACCAGGGCGGCCAGGGGCGTCTCGGCCATGCGGTCGAGGACGGCCACCCGCCCGTCGGGGTGCAGCTCCGGGGCCAGGCGGGCGAACTCGTCCACGTCGCCGAGGTTGCCCTCCATCAGGTCGTAGTGCATCGGCACGACCGTCCCGACCCCGGCGTCGCGGGCCAGGGCAAGCGCCTGGGCGGCGTCCAGGTTGCCGACGACGTCCTGGGCCTCGCGCCCGGAGTCCCGGCCGTTGATGGGAAGCAGGGCGACGTCGACCCGGTGGTCCCGGAGCAGCTCGGCCTGGCCGTCCCAGCGCAGGGTGTCGCCGGCGTGGTAGAGGCGCCCGTCCGAGGTCTCGACCACATAGCCGAGGTAGCGGACCTGGTCGCCGTCGCCGGGCAGGCCGTGGGTGTAGGCGTCGGTGACGTGCACGCCGTGCAGGGCCGGGACCGGGTGGACGGTCACGTCACCGGCCGCGATGGGCTCCCCTGGCCGGGCCGCGATCAGGCGCCCGCCGGGCAGGCCGGCCTCGGCGGCGTCGGGCACGACCGGGGCCGGCACCACCACCAGCGCCCGGTCGTCCAGCTCCAGCAGGGCGAGCAGGCCCGGGGCGTCGAGGTGGTCGAGGTGCTGGTGGGTGGCCAGCACCAGCTCGGTCCCGGCCAGGTCGCCCGGGCCCACCGGCGACG
>DATENJ010000245.1:0-5816 GCA_035275125.1 Actinomycetes bacterium
TGGTGGAGGCGTCCGGCCTGGCGGCCGGGTCGATCCAGCTCACGGCCAGCGGCGGCGACGGGGACGACGTCCTCGTCGGCGGTGACGGGGACGACGTGCTGTCCGGCGGCCCGGGTGACGACGTGCTCATCGGCGGGCCGGGCACCGACGTCATCGACGGCGGCGACGGCGACGACATCGAGATCCAGAGCCTCGGCGGCGACACGGTGACCTCGGCGACCGCCGCCAGCAGGAGCTGGCTGGCGGCCAACGCCCGCATCGTCAGGGGCAAGACCGTCCTCAACAGCGGTGGTGAGGAGCACACGCTTGCCCGGACCGACCTGTCTCGGCTCATTCGAGCCGCGAGCTCGCCCCAAGGTTGAGCGAATGAGGACGGCCGCTCAGGCCGCATCGGCTCCGTCGCCCGGGCTCGTGCCCGGGCGGCGGAGTCGTGGGAGCGGGCTGGTCGGGTTCCCCTGGTCGCCTGGGCAGGCGATGCAGCCACCACCGGAGCGGATGAGCTGGACAGGCTCGGGCTCTTCGGGCTGACCGACCCGCCTCGCCTCGACCTGGACGGCCGGCGGCTCGGCGTCGGCGGCCTCCGCGGCCTCCGTGGTTGTCGGCACGTCGCGGAGCATGACCGTGGCCACCACGGCGATCCCGACCGCCACGACCGCGCTGATCCCCGCGGTCACCTGCAGCCCGGTGGTGAACGCCTCGCGGGACGCGGCCAGCAGGGCCGCTCCGAGGTCGGCCGGGAGCTGCTGGGCGACGCTCACCGCGCCGCCCAAGGTGTCACGGGCCGCGGCCGAGGCCTCGGCCGGGACGCCGGCCGGGAGGCTGTCGGCCAGCCCGGCCCGGTAGATGGCCACCCCGATGCTCCCCAGGATCGCGATGCCGAGCGCCCCGCCCAGCTCGCTGCCGGTCTCCGAGATGCCAGAGGCCGCCCCGGCCCGCTCGGGCGGGGCTGACCCGACGATCAGGTCGGTCGTCGCCGTGAAGACCGGCGCCAGCCCGAGGGAGACGACGCAGGAGGCGACCACCAGGATGGTCAGGTCGGCGGACCCACCAACCCGGGTCAGCAGCACCAGACCGGCGGCGGCAATGGCCAGACCGGCCCCGATCACATAGGCCGGGCGGATCCGGCGCAGGAGCTGCGGGGCGAGGTTGGACCCCAGGATCAGGCCGCCGGCCGACGGCAGCGACAACAGGCCAGCCTGGAGCGGCGACAACCCGAGCACCAACTGGAGGTATTGGGCCACGAACAGGAAGTAGCCGACCGCGATGAAGATGCCGAGCAGGTTGGTCGCCAGCGACGCGTTGAACGCCGGCACCCGGAACAGCTGCGGGTCGATCATCGGGTCGGCCAGGCGGAACTGCCGCCGGACGAACACCACTCCGACCGCCAGCCCGACCAGGATGGCGGCGACGACCACCAGGGAAAACCCGTCCTGGGCGACCTCCTTGATCCCGAAGGTCACCGTCAGCACGGTGATCAGGAGCAGGGCCGCGCTGAGCAGGTCCAGCCGCTCGGCCGCCGGGTCACGGTACTCGGGGAGCACCCGCGGTCCCAGGACCAGCAGCAGCGCCATGACCGGCAGGGTCACCAGGAACACCGAGCCCCACCAGAAATGCTCCAGCAGCACGCCGCCCACCACCGGGCCGATCGCCCCGCCGGCCGAGAAGCTGGTGATCCAGATGCCGATGGCGGTGGTGCGCTGCCTGGGATCGTGGAACATGCTGAAGATCAGCGACAGGGTGGACGGCGCCAGGGTCGCCCCGGCGATGCCGAGCAGTGCCCGGCTGACGATCAGCATCTCGGGGCTGGTGGAGAACGCGGCCAACACCGAGACCACCCCGAAGGCGGCCGCGCCGATCAGCAGCAGCCGCCGGCGGCCGATCCGGTCGCCGAGTGTCCCCATGGTGACCAGGAACCCCGCGACCATGAACCCGTAGATGTCGGTGATCCACAGCAGCTGGGCACTGCTCGGCCGCAGCTCCTCGCTCAGCGCCGGCACCGCCAGGTGCAGCACGGTCAGGTCCATCGCGTACAGCAGGCAGGCCAGCGCCAGCACGGCCAGGCCAACCCACTCCCGCCGCCCGGCCCGTGTGACGCCCTCCGCCGTGTGCTGATCGGGGTCGTTCATGCGCCTCCTCGATGCCCGCCGGTCGATGGCAAGAGCCCAGTTTGGCCCAGCGACCCGACAGGTTGTCCCTTAGACGCCTTCGAGTGCTTGCAGCCGTCCGGATCGGATCGCTCCGGCGAACGCTTGGTAGTCCCGCTCGTTCTGGTCGTCGTACCGCTCGGAGAAGTCGGCGATCGACTGGTCGAACTGGTCGCGCTTGCCCAGGTAGGCGGCGATCGCAATCGGGTCACCGGAGCGGGCGTGCGCCCGCGCCAGCGTCCACCCGCAGATGACCGCGTAGAAGGCGAGGCCGGCCGGTGTCATCGTCTCGATGTCGACCGAGGCCTTCATGTCGCGCAACTGCCGCCAGTAGTAGTCGTGCCTGGCGTCCACCCGATCCGTCGACCAGCCCAGGTAGACGTCGCTGGCGGCCTGCATCATCCGCTGACCCCACACCACCCGCTCGCCGTGCTGCCTGTACCGGCTCTTCGGCAGATAACCCTCCAGGACCGACCTGGTTGCCTCCTTCACCTGCAGGAACAGGGGGTCGTGCTGATCGCGGCCCTGGAGCAGGACGATGAACGCCCGGGTGCCGACGCTGCCAACCCCCACCACCTTGCGGGCCATGTCCAGGAGCTCGAACCGCTCCAGCAGTTGGCGCCGATCGTCTCGGAGGCTGGCCCGGTAGGCGTGGAACTCCTCCCGGATCTCGCGCTCGATCCCGTCGCGGGACAGACCGTAGGCGGATTCAAGCTCCCGCATGGGGACGACGATCGGCGGCTGGCTGACGATCCGGTACCGCCCGTCGACCAGCTCGCCAAGCTTCGACAACGCCTGCAGGCTGTCGTGGGTACGAGCCTTGGCGGCCCCCTTGCGGATGGTCTTCTCTTCCTGTCTGGCCGTCTTGGCCTGCTTCCTGGAAGCCTTGGCGGCGGCGCGGCGCATCGTCTGTAGCAGCTCGTCCTCGTCCAGGCGGGCATACCAGATGTCCATCGTGCCCATCTGGGCGAAGCTGGCCATCGCCTCCCGGTAGGCTCTGGCCGCTTCCAGCGTCGCCGCCCGCATGTCGGCCTTGCTGAAGCCGTTGTCGCGGCCCGCGATCGTGAAGCTCGCCGCCAGCCGCTTGACGTCGTACTCGAACGGCCCCGGCAGCGTCTCGTCGAAGTCGTTCAGGTCGAACAGCAGCAGCCGCTCGGGCGAGGCGAACGCCCCGAAGTTCGACAGGTGCGCGTCGCCGCACAGCTGCACGTGCAGGCCGGCTGATGGCGTTGCGGCCAGGTCGGCGGCCATGATCAGGCCCGCGCCCCGGTAGAAGGTGAACGGCGAGACCAGCATCCGCCCGTGCCGGACCGGGACCAGGTCGGGCTCGCGGGTGGCGTCCTGCTCCTGGAGCAACCCGACCGGGTCGGGACGGTCGGCGGCCGGCACCCAGCCGGCGTGGCTGGACAACGGCGCGCGGTCCCGCGCCCGCCTGCCCTGCGCCCGGCGTTGCTCGACGCTCGGGTGCGGGACCCCCCTCCTCGCGGGGTGTGGCATCAGGAGTCGGAACCGCGTCTCGGGGTGGCCGGGTCGGGCCCCACCACCAGCGGGCCGAGCGCGCCCTGCGCCGCAGCCGCGCCACCGCGTTCCGCGCGGCCCCGCAGGACGAACGCGAAGCCCACCGCGATCACCGCGCCAAGCACCGGGCCGACCACGTAGACCCAGTAGTGGTCGAAGTTCCCCAGCACCAGGTCGGGGCCGAAGGAGCGCGCCGGGTTCATCGACGCGCCGCTGATCGGGCTCGACCACAGGCCGGCCAGGACGATGTAGGCGCCGACCCCCAGCGCCGACAGTGGACCCAGGTTCTGGGACCTGGACGCCGTCCCGAGGATCACACCGAACAACCCGACGGTCAGAACCGTCTCCATCAGCATCGCCTGGAGGTCGGTGATCCCGGCTCCCGGTTCGGTCGCCCCCAGCGACCCGACCTTGCCGAACATCGCCCACAGCAACAGCACCGCGAGCGTCGCGCCCAGCAGCTCCGCGAGGATGTAGCCGGGGACCCGGCGCCACGGGAAGTCGCCGCGCAGGGCGAAGCCGAGCGTGACGGCGGGGTTCAGGTGGGCGCCGCTCACCGCGCCCATGAACAGAATGATCGCCATGACCATGAGTCCGGGCGCGGTGACGCTGGCGGCTCGCCCGATGGCGCCGTGGCTCACCGCGTCGACGACGCCGGCGCCCGCGCCGACCAGGACCAGGAAGAACGTCCCGAGGATTTCCGCGAACAGCCGGCGCCATTCCTGTCTGGGGTCGTCGAAGTTGTGCCGGACCAGCTCGAGCGCGGACAGCGCCGCACCGATCTCCCGCAGTCCGGCCCCGGTGCTCCTCGCTCGACTGCTGGATGGCTCCGCCATCGTTGCTCACCTTCGTCGCGTTGCTGGGTCCCCTGGCGCGACAGCCCACCCAATCTGGCCTGGCCGTCCGCCGACCACATCATCTCAACTAGATGAACCAGCACGGCCAGAGACTGCCATGTGCACCGGGAGGGTGGGCCATGACGCTGTGTCAGGCGAGCTCGCCGAGCACGATCCCCTCGATCTCGTCGCGGCGGAAGTGGACTCCGGCGGTGTCGCGTCCGAAGGCCATGTTGAAGGCCAGCTTGTTCAACTCCCCACCCACTGTCAGCGGCTCACCCCCGGACCCCGGCCCCGCCGATGGCGGCGGTGGCTCCTGGGTAGGCCGGGTGGGTCGGGCAGCCCTCGGGGTAGGCCTGGGGGCACAGGTAGCTGCCCTGGCGGGCGTACAGCCGCTCCAGCACCGGCGAGTTGGTCAGCTTGCGGTGCAGCGGGTAGGTGGCGGCGCCGGTCAGATGGTTGTGGATTCTGCCGCCGGCCTCCTCGGGGCGCAGGCGCCGGTGGACCAGCCACTTCTGATACCAGGCGGCCTTCATGGCCGCGTTGGCCGAGCGGGCGACCTGGTCCAGGATGTCGGGGGCGCCGAAGGTGACCACGCCGATCTGGGTGGGGTGGTCGCGGAACGGGTTGGTGTCGGCCAGCACCAGGAACTGCGACACATAGGGGCCGCTGGTCACCCCGGGCAGCTCGGCGTCGGTGGCGCGGAACAGGGTGCGGGCGTCCAGGTCGCGGGAGGTGGCGAAGCGGCGCAGATCCTCGATCGCGGCGGCGGTGATCGGCTCCTGGCCGTAGCGTCCGTAGGGGATGTCGCGGGCCAGGGCCAGCCAGTAGCACTCGGTCATCTCGGCGGCGAACGCCTCGCTGTCCATCCTCGGTGGCGACGCCAGGGGCCGCTGCCAGGGGTCAGGGCCCTGAAGCTCGAAGGAGAACGCGCCCTCGGGGTTGGCCAGCTTCACCCTGCCGCCCAGCGGGATGCCCTTGAAATCCGCCGAGCGGCCGCTGCGGAGTGCCCGCAGCAGGGCCCGGTAGGCGCCGGGGTCGACCTCGCCGAGGTCGTTGTGGGGCAGGGCCTTGGTGAAGTTGGCCAGCCCAACGATGTCGTAGCGGGCTTCGTCGCCGTTGGGTGCCGGTAGGGGGAACGGGTCGCGTAGCTGCTGTTGGGCAGTGGTGATGCGCAACTCCAGCGCGCGGGCGCGGCGGGCCTCCACGTCCAGCGGCGATCCCGACCCGCTGGGCCGGGTGGCGGTGGGCCTCGCCGGCCTCCCCTGCTCGGAGCCCAACCATCCGCCCCACCCACCAGTGCGGCCGCGGCCAGCCC
>DATENJ010000246.1:0-2133 GCA_035275125.1 Actinomycetes bacterium
GTACCAGGGCCAGCTCGGCACCGAGAACGGCACCCCGCCGAAGTGGCGCATGCTCAGGGTGCCGGCCAGCCCGACCGCGACCAGGCAGCCGGCGGCGACCGCGGTCGCCGCGAGGACCGGCCGGCCGCTGGTGGACCGTTCGCCGGCTGGGCTCGGGAACCGGGCGAGCACCTTCATGGCGTGCCCGAGCGTATACCGGGAACGGCCGTCAGGGGCTTAGGCGGCGCCCTTGATGTGGGCCAGGAGCTGCTCGCGGACCTCGGCCGAGCGTTCGATCGGGGGGCCGTGGCCGCAGCCCTCAAGGACCAGCTCCCGCACGGACCCGCCGCCGGCCTGGTAGCGGTCCAGCATGGCCCGGGTCTGGGCGATCTGGGGCTGGGGCGGGAACACCTCCATGCCCGGCCAGCCCGGGACCGCCTCCAGCCTGCCGAGGGTGCCGAAGTCGAACATCGACTCGTCCGAGATCACCTGGTCCTGGTCGCCGCGCAGCCACAGCACGGGCGGCTTGACCGCCAGGTCGGCGAAGGCGCTGGTGTCGCACCACTTGCCGGAGAAGGCGTTGTTGACCCCAAGGCGGCCCGGCGCCACCCCCGGCCAGTTCGGCGAGCTGGTGGTGTCCCCCGGGTAGCCGGTGTCGCCGACGGCGGTGCGCAGCACCTCGTCCATCAGCTCGTCCTCGTCCGGGGCCTTGTAGGCCGGCGACCAGAAGAAGCTCCGCATCACCACCCGGGGGCTGGACACCGGGTCGTCCTCGGAGGTGTCGCCGGCGGCCATGCGGCGGACGAAGTCGGGGGCGGCCGTGCCCCCGCCCGTCCCGGCCCAGTCCTCCCAGCAGGGCGTCCCGTTCACGTCCTTGCTGCCGCCGAACCCGTAGGGGGCCAGCGGCGCGACCAGGGTGATGGTGGCGAGCTCGCCGGTGTGGTCGACGGCGTACTGCTGGACCACCCCGCCGCCGTTGGACCAGCCGGCGATGTGGAGCCGCCCGTCCCCGGCCCAGCCGAGCGCCTCGACCAGGGCGTGCAGGTCGTCGCTCCAGTCCCGCAGGCCCCGGGTGGCGTCGACCGGCTTGGGCTCGGTCCGGCCGAAGGACCGGAGATCGGGCGCGACCAGCCGGTAGCCGCCGGGGAACTGCTCGGCCACGTCCTGCCAGAACCGCCCGGTGGTGATGTTGCCGTGGACCAGCAGCACCGGCACCCCGTCCGGCGGCCCGCTGACGAAGCAGTGGGTCCGGATACGGCTGGTCTCCACCATCACCTTGTCCATGCCGGCCTCCTCCTTGATCGCGGCTGCCCGTAAGGTAATGGCTGGAGCGGTCGCAATGGGAGGGGCGTCGGTGCTCGAGGTCGAGATCGAGGCGGGCGAGGCCGGGTTCGACGCCGGGCGGCTGGCCCGGATCGACCGGCATTTCGCCCGCTATGTCGAGGACGGGCGCCTGCCCGGCTGGCTGGTCCTGGTCAGCCGCAACGGCAAGGTCGTGCACCTGGCCGCCTGCGGGCAGCGGGACCTGGAGGCCGGCCTCCCGGTCGAGACCGGCACCCGCTTCCGCATCTACTCGATGACCAAGCCGGTCACGGCGGTGGCGGCCATGCAGCTGTACGAGGAGGGGGCGTTCGCGCTCAAGGACCCGGTGCACCGGTTCATCCCCTCCTTCGAGAACCTGGCCGTCTACCGCGACGGCCCGGCGTCGGGCCCGCGGACCGAGCCGGCCACCCAGCCGGTGCGACTCTGGCACCTGCTCACCCACACCGCCGGCCTGACCTACGGGTTCCACCACGCCCACCCGGTCGACGCCATGTACCGGGCGGCCGGGTTCGAGTGGGTGGCCCCGGAAGGCCACGACCTGGCCCAGTGCTGCGACCTCTGGGCCGGGCTGCCGCTGCTGTTCGAGCCGGGCAGCGAGTGGAACTACTCGGTGGCCAGCGACGTCCTCGGCCGGGTGGTCGAGGTGGTCAGCGGCCAGCCGCTCGACCGGTTCTTCCAGGAGCGGATCTTCGGGCCGCTGGGCATGGCCGACACCGGCTTCTGGGTCACCGAGGCCGACGCCGGCGAGCTGGCCGCCCTGTACAGCGCCGGCCCGGGCGGCCGGCCGGTCCGCAACGACGAGCTGGGCGGCCGGGCCCTGCGCCGGCCGGC
>DATENJ010000247.1:0-6457 GCA_035275125.1 Actinomycetes bacterium
CCTCTCCAGCCGGCTGTCGGCCGGCGAGATCGCCGACGAGCTCTACGTCTCCCTCAACACCGTCAAGACCCATATCAAGAGCATCTACCGCAAGCTCGACACCAACCGCCGCTGGGACGCCGTCAAGCGCGCCCGCCAGCTCCAGCTGCTCTGATCAGACGGCCGGCCGCTCCCGGTCGAGCTGGCGCCCCAGACCGCGCAGGTCGAAGGCCGCGAACAGCTCGGTGAAGCCGTAGAAGATGGCGTAGATGCCGACCAGGTTGACGAACACGACCAGCGCCCGGCCCGGGTACCCGGCGGCCCACATGCCGAGCAGCAGCTCCAGGACCCCCAGGATCAGCCCCACCCACCAGTAGGGGCGGCCGTGGTTGGTGAAGGCGCCGACGATGTCGACGATGCCCTTGAAGACCAGGAACCAGGCCAGCACCACCGAGATGACCAGCAGCGTCCGGCCCGGCCAGACGAAGGCGATGATCCCCGCGATGATCGACAGGGCCCCACCGACCAGGTAGAGCCATCGCCAGCTCTCGACCCGGCCGGAGGCCAGGATCTGGTTGATGCCGGTCAGGATGAAGGTGACGCCGGCGAAGATGGCCAGGGCGAGCAGGCTGCCCACGTTGTAGGACAGCACGAACATCCCGAACAGGATCCAGAGGATTCCGAGGATCAGGAACAGCCACCAGGCCCGGGTCACCCCGCGGATGGCGTCCCTCGACCCGAGGCCGGCCACGCGGTCGGACATCGGCAGGTCGGTCATGGGAACTCCTTTCAGAACAGGACGGCGATGCCGTCGCCGACAAGCTTGAACCCGAATACCACGAACAGCACGGCCATGACGGCGGCGTTGTGGTCGGCGGCCCACGTCTTCCAGGTGTCGAGGGTCCTGGCCGCGTGCTGGCCGCCGACAAGATAGACGATCAGCGGAGCAAGGACACCTATGGAACCAATCACGACAAACACGGCCAGGGTGACCGCCTGCTCCCCGCCAGGCAGCCCGGCCCCGGCGATGGTGGCCGCCGCGGCGATGGTCAGGGCCGCGTTCTTCGGATTGACCCCCGACAGCAGCGCCCCGAGGCCCAGCGCCCCGCCGGGCTTGAGCCGGTCGAGGCCGGCCATCCATTTCGGCATCTCCGGCGCCGCTCCCGGAGCGGGCCGGCCACGCCACTGCCGCACCGCCAGCAGCAGCACCAGCACGCCCAGCAGCAGCTTCAGCCAGCCGGTCCAGGCCGCCGGCCCGCCCTCGTCCGCGGCCTCGGCCGGACCGGCCAGCAGGAGGACGACAGTCCCGAGGATGCTCAGCCCGGCCAGCCAGCCGATACCGAACAGGCTGCCGTTGGCCCGGCCCCGTGGGGTGGCCAGCACCAGGATCATGGCCACGATCGGCAGCGGGCTGACCGCCACCCCGGCCGCCAGGCCGAGGATCTCACCGATGGCCGCGCCCACAGCACCTCCTTTCCCACGCTCGACGCCGCCCCGACGATGCCCGCCGTGGGGGTGACCCGTCGTCACCCTTGGCGGGTGAATCACCCCGTTCGGGTGACGCCCGGTCACCCCCGGTGGCGCACCATCAGAGGCAGCCGCTTAGGGCCGGTCGAGGAGGGCGCGCGTGTCTCGTGAGGGAGCCAGCTACGAGATCCGCGTCAAGGGGCGCCTGACCGACTCGCTGATGGCCGCCTTCGAGGGCATGCGGTCGTCGGTGGAACCGGTGGAGACGGTGATCCACGGCCCGGTCAAGGACCAGGCGGCGCTGTACGGGCTGCTCGACCGCATCCAGGCCCTCGGCCTTGAGCTGGTCGAGGTCCGGCGGCTGCCGGACCCGCCGGCGGAGGAGGAGCGAGCCTGAACCCTCCCGCTGGCCCTGGGACTACTGCCGCTCAGGGCGGTGGCGCTCGGCCAGGGTGGCGTTGAGCTCGGCCGCGGCCACGGCCAGGCGGGCGAACAGGAACAGCGACACCAGCAGGACCAGGGCCACCCCGAGCGACCCGTAGAGGGTCGACGCCCTGGCCGCCCGGGGGGCGAACCACAGGCTGACGGCCACCGAGAACCCCTGGAACCCGGCCCCGAACAGCAGCGCCCCCGGGACCAGGGAGGTCCAGCGCACGGTCGGGGGCCGTGGCATCCGCAGCGAGAGGGCCAGCCAGAGCACCGCCAGCACCACCACCTGCACCCCGGCGCTGAGCAGGACCACCGTGAGCTCGGAGGCCAGCCCCTTGGCGTCGGCCCGGGCCTGCTCGGCCAGGGTCGAGGTGGCGGCGACCACCGCCACCCCGGCGATCAGCCCCAGCACCAGCCGGGGGCTGGCCCGCGACCGGGACGGGGCCATCCGCCAGGCCAGCAGGTGCACCCAGCGCAGCACCTCCAGCACGGCCGCGGCGGCCACCAGGGTGGCCAACCCGCCGAGGATCAGGGCCAGCCAGCGGGCCCGCTGGGAGCTGGTGGAGGCGTCGGCCACCGACGCCACCACCAGGTCGGCGAGCTCGTCGGTGGGGCGGGCCGTGCCCTTGCCGGCGGACGACCTGGCGGCGAAGCCGAGCCCGGCCACGAGCACGTAGATGAGCGGGATCATCATGGCGAACAGCCGGAAGGCCAGGGAGGCGGCCAGGATCCCGACGGCCACCGGGCGCTCGCGCCGGACCACCCCGACAACGGTGTCCACCACCATGCTCCGCGACCGGGCCCGCTCCAGCCGGGTCTGGCCGCTGGTCAGCATCGCCTCCAGCTGCTCGCGCCGCCGCCGGAGCCGGGATGGTCGCTGGCCCGCCATGGCCGGCTCAGACCGCGGAAAGGGCCAGCGAGATCGCGAAGCCGGTGACCACCAGGGGGCCGGTGAACACGCCCTCGACGGCGTAGGCCTGGGGCAGCAGCGTGTCGGCCAGCATGGCCAGCAGGGCGCCGGCGGCGAACGACTGGGCCAGGGCGCCGGTGCGGCCGCTGGCCGGGTCGAGGAAGCCGTAGCCGGCGGCCGCCGCCAGGGCCGAGACCAGCACCACCGCCGACCACATGGCCAGCACCCGGTTCCTCGGCCAGCCGGCCTCCTTGAGGCCGCTGGAGGACGACATGCCCTCGGGCAGGTTGGACAGCGCCACCGCGGCCAGCAGGGACACGCTGACCCCGCCCTGGAGGACGGTGAGGCCGAGCACGAACGACTCGGGGATGCCGTCGAGCACCGAGCCGAGCACGATGGCCAGGGGCGACCCCTCGGCCTGGGCGCCGCCGGCGTCCTTGCGGTCGCCGCCGCCGCGCCGCTCCAGCAGCCAGTCGCCGAAGGTGAACACGGCCGCGCCGCCAAGGACCAGCGCGGCCACCCAGGCGACGGCCTGGTACTTGAGGGCCTCGTCGACCAGCTCGAAGGACACCGAGCCGATCAGCAGGCCGGTCCCGAGCGCCATCACCACCGCGATGACCCCTCGGGTCGGGGACAGCAGGTAGGCGACGAGCGCGCCGATCAGCAGGGCGGCCGCCCCGAGCGCTCCCCAGCCGAATGCCTCAGCCACCTGACGGCGTCACCTCGGGGTCATGCTACTCGACCGGGCAATTCACCCCAAGCGGGTGATGCCCCGGCCCCCGTCCGGTGCCACGGTGGGGCCTCCACCAGGGAGGCGATCGATGTTCAGGCGACGACGAGCCAACGACCAGCCCGAGGGGGCGCCGGCGGGCACCAGGTACCTGCTCAGGGAGAAGCTGCTCAGCATCGGCGACGACTTCTGGATCGAGAACGAACGCGGTGAGCGGATCTTCAAGGTCGACGACAAGGTGCTGCGGGCGCGCGACACCGTGATCATCAGGAACGCCGGGGGCGACGAGCTCCTCAAGCTCCAGAAGCGGCTCCTGCGGGCCCGCGACACCATGGCCATCGAGCGCGGCGACGACAAGGTGGCGACGGTCAAGAAGGCCCTCATCACGCCCCTGCGGGACCGGTTCACGGTCGAGCTGGAGGGCGGGGGCGAGCTGGCGGTCGAGGGCAACCTCCTCGACCACGAGTACCAGATCACCCGCGACGGCATCCCGGTGGCCAACATCTCCAAGCGCTGGTTCCGGGTTCGCGACTCCTACGGCGTGGCCGTCGCCCCCGGCCAGGACGACGCCCTGGTGCTGGCCGTGACGGTCTGCATCGACCACCTCACCCACCACGACCGCTAGCCCGGGCCCGGGCGGCACGGTCGGCCACGGCGGCGACCATGGCCGCGCTGCCGGCCCCGGCGACCGAGCCGATGACCACGTCGCCGGGGTAGTGCACGCCGGTGTGGACCCGTGAGTAGGCGACGGCGACGGCCAGCAGCCGGATCGGCACGGTCAGGACGGGCAGGTGGCGGCCGACGGCGTAGGCGAAGGCGAAGGCCGAGGCGGCATGCCCTGAGGGGAACGACGCCGAGCGGGGCATGGGCACATGGCGGCCCTCGAACAGGGCCGGCTGAGCCCGGTCGGGGCGGCGCCGGCGGGCGATCGGCTTGAGCCCCAGGTTGACCGTTGCCGAGGTGACGGCGATGGCCGCCACCCCCTCCAGCGCCGCCCGGCGGCCGCGACGGCCACCGGTCACGGCGACCACGGCCGCGATGGCCAGCCATATGCGGGACTTGTCGGCGGCGCCCGACAGCCGGCGCACCGGGAGGTCGAGGGCCCCGGTGGGGGTCTGGGCCACGGCCTCGTAGACGGCCCGGTCGACCGCCCCCAGCTCCCGCAGCCCCTCGGCCAGGCCGAGGCCGGCCTGGCCCCGGCGGCGGGCCGGGACCCGCCGAGCAAGGGCGTCGGCGACGGTGTCGCTGGGGCCAGGAGCCGTCATCTCGGCCGCCCAGGCCTAGGCGTCGCTGGTCTCCATGGCCTCGGTCCAGCTGCCGGAGCGGGCGGCCCCGTTCAGCCGGGCCCGGTGGTGGAAGGCCCGCTGGGCCGCCAGGCCGTTGGCCGCCTCGCCCTTCCAGGCCTTCAGCGCCGGGGCCTGGAGGGCCCGTCCGTAGGAGAAGCTCAGCTGCCAGGGGGCGTCCCCGAGCCGGTTCATGGCGTTGAGGTGGGCGGTGGCCGCCTCGTCGCTCTGGCCGCCGGAGAGGAACACGATCCCGGGGACCGACGCCGGCACGTGGTCGCGCAGGCAGGCCACGGTGGCCTCGGCGACCTGGGTGACGCCGGCCTGGGTGGGGGAGTCGCTGCCGGAGAGGACCATGTTCGGCTTGAGCAGCATGCCGTCAAGCTGCACCCGCTGGCGGTACAGGGCGGCGAAGACGGCGGCCAGGGTGTCGCGGGTCGCCTGGTCGCAGCGCTCGATGGAGTGGTCGCCGTCCATCAGCACCTCGGGCTCGACGATCGGGACCAGCCCGGCCTCCTGGGAGCTGGCGGCGAAGCGGGCAAGGGCCTCGGCGTTGGCCCGGATGCAGCCCGCTGTGGGGATGCCGTCGCCGATGGTGATGACCGCCCGCCACTTGGTGAACCTGGCCCCAAGGTCCCGGTACTCGGCCAGCCGGCCGGCAAGGCCGTCAAGGCCCTCGGTGATCTTCTCGCCCGGGAAGCCGGCCAGCCCGGTGGTGCCGGCGTCGACCTTGATCCCACAGATGATGCCCTGGCCGGACAGGACCTCGGCCAGCGGGGTCCCGTCGGCCGCCTGCTGGCGCAGGGTCTCGTCGTAGAGGATGACGCCCGAGATGAACTCGGCCGCTCCCTCGGTGGTGAACAGCAGCTCCCGGTAGGCGCGCCGCTGGTCCTCGGTGCTCTCGACCTGGATCGACTTGAAGCGCTTCTCGATGGTGCCGCTGCTCTCGTCGGCGGCCAGGATGCCCTTGCCCGGGGCGACCAGCGCCGTCGCCGTGGCCGCCAGCTCGTCTACCGTCATCTGGAACCTCCCATGGATCCGGGGGTCCCTACAGTAGCCGGGTGAGGCCGCCGTAGGCAGGGTGGCGGAGGCGGCCCGACTCCCAGCCGAGGAAGCTGACCTCGACGGCCAGCTCGGGGCGGACGAACACCGGGGCCTGCTCGTCGGGGCCGGGCCGGGACCAGCGGCCTCCGAGCAGCGCCGAGGGAGGCTCGGCGAACGGGCTCTGGCCGGTGACCAGCGGCCCCAGCAGCTCCCCGACCCGCCGCCTGGCCGCCGGCACCAGGCCGTGGTCGACCCGGCCGCAGAACACCAGCCCGCCCGGCCGTCCCGGGTCGGGGAGGCCGACGAGCAGGGACCTGACCTGGTCGTGCTCGGGGACGAACCCGCCGACCAGGAACGTCTCCCGCTGGTAGTGCTTGGTCTTGAGCCAGTTCCGGGTCCGCCGGCCCGGCAGGTAGGTGCTCTGGAGCTTCTTGGCCACCACCCCCTCCAGGCCCTGCTCGCGGGTCGCGTCCAACAGGGCGGTCCCGGCCCCGGCGAACGACGCCACCGTCTGCCAGGCCGGCCCGGACACCTCCAGGTCCTCCAGCAGCCGTCGCCGCTCGGCGTAGGGCAGCCCGGTGAGCAGCCGGCCGTCCAGCCACAGCAGGTCGAAGA
>DATENJ010000248.1:0-7022 GCA_035275125.1 Actinomycetes bacterium
GCTCGGCCGCGCCCTCCAGCGCCGCCACCGGCCGCTCCGGCAGGGTCCGCACATACCGGGTCGCGCCGGCGAACGCCGCCGCAAGGGCCCGCTCGGTGGCGCCCGGCTCCGGGGCTGCCCGCTCGGTCATGGCGAATGCCCTCCTGGCTGCGCGACGGACGGTCAGCCCAAGTCAAGCACAGCTGAAGCGGAGGTCGTGCGCGTCGCCGAGGCCGGCGCCCCGCAGCGAGAACTGGACGCTGCCGTTCCCCGGCACGGTCGGGCTGAGGCGCACCTCCGAGGTCCGCAGCCGCCCGTCCGGGCCCTGGCCGGTGATCCGGCACTTGGCCCGCCCCTGACGGTCGCCCTCGTTGACCACCCGCAGCTCGACCTCGACGGCGCTGCCGTCGGCGCTCAGGCTCTGGCTGACGACCTCGGTCCGGAACGGCCCGACACCGCGGAACACGAACCACGCCCCGACGGCCAGCACGACCAGCGCGGCCACGATCCCGACGAGCACGGTGGCGTGCCCCTGGACGGGGCTGGGAGTTGGCAGCCCGGCCGGGTTGTAGCGCAGCGCGTGGGCCGGTCCCTCCAGCGGCTGCTCGCAGCGCTCGCAGACCTTGCCGCCGGCCGATACCGGCGTCTGGCAGCGGGGGCAGACGCGCACATTCACTCCGGCTGACGGTAGCACCCGCTATGCTGCCGCGCATGGCCGAGCAGCCAGACACCGCCCACCCCGGCGGCAAGGTCCGGGTCGGGACCGCCTCCTGGACCGACCCGACCCTCCTCAAGTCCGGCTGGTACCCAAAGGGCGCCAACGACGCCGAGTCCCGGCTGCGCTTCTACACCACCCAGTTCCCCATCGTCGAGGTCGACGCCACCTACTACTACCTCCCCCGCGAGGACCAGGCCGGCCTCTGGGTCGACCGCACCCCGCCCGACTTCGTCTTCAACATCAAAGCGTTCAGCCTCCTCACCGGCCACCCGACCCGCCGCAAGGCCGTTCCCGAGGATCTCCTTGGCGAGGTCGCCCCCGAGCACCGCGACAAGGAGCGCCTGTACGCCTCCCACCTGTCCGCCGACGGCCAGGCCGAGGTCTGGCGGCGCTTCCGCGACGCCCTCCTCCCCCTCGACTCGGCCGGCAAGCTCGGGGCTGTCCTTCTGCAATATCCCGAGTGGTTCACCCCGCGCCGCTCCAGCCGCGAGGAGCTCCAGGCCATCCGCGACCGCCTCGGTGGCCACCAGGCCTGCGTCGAGTTCCGCAACGCCACCTGGCTGGCCACCGACCGGGACCGCGACCGCACCCTCGGCCTCCTGCGCGACCTCGACCTCCCCCTGGTCTGCGTCGACATGCCCCAGGGCTTCCGCTCCTCGGTCCCCCCACTCGCCGAGACCACCTCCCCCGCCCTGTCGGTCGTCCGTTTCCACGGCCGCGACCCCGAGGCCTGGCAGAAGAAAACCGTCACCGAGCGCTTCCGCTACCTCTACCGCGAAGACGAGCTCGCCGAATGGGTCCCCAAGATCGACCACCTGGCCGAGTCCGCCCGCGAAGTTCACGTCCTGATGAACAACTGTTTCCGCGATCAGGCGGTGACGAATGCCCGACAGCTCGCGGACCTGCTGACCAGTGCGGATACATCGGTGGTGAGTCCGAGCGGTTGAAGCAAAGCGCTCGTGCACTCCAGCCGGGTCGAGGTCGCCGTAGTCCAAGTTGTGTCGCGCTGGTCTGACCTCGAAGGACTCGGGCCCTGCTGGCCATCGGCCCGCGGTGTTGCCGCCGGGCTTGGCCGGTGAATCAGGGGGCCGGGTTTGCGGTTATGAGGTGGGAAGAGTGCCTCGAGCTGTCAGGAGGCAGCATGCGTGGTGCAACCGGTCCGTCGTCCCGTCCTCGTCCTCACTGGTTCGGCCGGCTCCAGGGGGTGGTCGCCCTTGCTCTGGCGGCTGCGCTGGTCGGGCTGGCCCCAGCGGCCCAAGCCGGTCGGTCACACCGGCACAACGGCTACCACCAGACCAACCTGGTCTCGGATCTGCCCGGCCTGGCCCAGCTGACCGACCCCGACCTGGTCAACCCCTGGGGCCTGGCCGCCGGGCCGACCACCCCGGCGTGGGTGGCCGACAACGGCACCGACAAGGCCACCATCTACCCCGGCTTCGTCAATGGCAGCCCCATCGCCAAAGCCCCGCTGGTGGTGAACATCCCCGGCGGCGCCCCCACCGGGCAGGTCTTCAACCCGACACCAGGGTTCGTGGTCCGCTCGGGTGCGGCCAGCGGCCCGGCGTTGTTCCTGTTCGACTCCGAGGCCGGGCTGGTCACCGGCTGGAACTCGGGCGTGCCCCCGCCCCCGCCCTCCACCCAGGCCCAGATCGGCGCCGGGGTCCGTGGCGCCATCTACAAGGGCCTGGCTATCGCCACCACCTCGGCCGGCACGTTCCTGTACGGGGCTGACTTCCACCACGGCCGGATCGAGGTCTTCGACACCGACTTCGACCGGGTCCACCTGTCGGGCCGGTTCCGCGACCGCAAGCTGCCACGTGGCTATGCGCCCTTCAACATCCAGGAGCTCAACGGACGGCTGTATGTTGCCTACGCCAAGCAGGACGCCGACCGCGAAGACGAGGTCGCCGGTCCGGGCCGCGGCTTCGTCGACGTCTACAGCACCCGCGGCCACCTGCTGCGCCGCCTGATCCGCCGGGGCGAGCTGAACGCCCCCTGGGGGCTGGTCCAGGCCCCGGCCGCCGGGTTCGGCCGCTTCAGCGGCGACCTGCTGGTGGGCAACTTCGGCGACGGCCGCATCAACGCCTACGATCCCAAGACTGGGGCGTTTCGCGGCCGGCTGCGGCACGAGGACGGGCGCCCGATCGAGATCGAGGGCCTGTGGGCGCTGCGCTTCGGCAACGGTGTCACCGGCACCCCAACGACCCTGTTGTTCACCGCCGGCATCGACGACGAAGCCCACGGCCTGTTCGGAGCCATCGAGACAGCCAGCTGATACTTGCTGCAGCTCACCATCCGGTCCGGTGCCGCTGAGGCAATAGCGGCACCGGACCGCCGGCCAGTGACACTGCGGCCGGCCGAACAGCATCGATGTCCCGACAAGTATCGCCCGGCGTCCTGTACCGGATGGGGCACCCCGAAGGGTGCCCCACCGGTCGGTTTGGCTGGAGGTTACGGAGTCGGATCCGCGTAGGTCCCGCCGAAGATGTCGGAGTTGCCGAACGTGCCGGCACACACCTGCTGGACGGGCGGGGCGACCGCCTCCGGCTCCTGGGTCACTTCGTGGTGGCCGGCGTCCTCTACACCCCGCGGCTCCTCCGGCTCGGCCACCGGCCCACCGGCCGCGACCGCCTCGTTGTGCAGCGCGAGGCGGTAGGCGTCGATGGCTGGGCAGTCGGCCGCCCGGCGGGCGTCGTTCCAGACCGCGGCACCGTAGGTCCGGGTGGCGGCCGCGTACACGTAGTCGCCGAGGAACTCCGCGGCCAGGTTGTTCTGGCTGCTGCCCCTGGGATCCCCGCCCGGGCTGCGGTGGACCTCGCTGAAGGCCCCCACGGCACCGGCCGTGACGTCGGCGTGCTTGACCACCCCGACCAGGTTCCTGGGCGAAGTCGTGTCATCGCGGAACGGGGTGGTGAAGGCGTTGTACACCACCCACACGTCGGTCCCGTTCGGTGAGATCGCCGGGGCGGCGTAGTAGCCGCGGTCCCCGGCCGTCTCGATGCTCCTGGGAGCGGTCCAGGTGCCGCCGCCGTTGGTCGAGGTGGCGAACATGACGTGCTCATTGTTGAGGCCGTCGCGGCCGTCGGCCCACGCGTCGACGATCTGGTTGGTGGCGTCGGCGCCGCTCGGGGCGCCGTTGGCGATGTCCACGCTTGGGGAGGGGCCGAGGTCGTCGCGAGCGCCGCCGATGCCGTCCTCGACACAGCGGCCGATGGATGGCTCAAAGGCGTTGCACAGGTCGGTCGCTGGGAGGATCGGCCGGGCCTTGGTCCAGTGGCGGCCGCCGTCGGTGGAGGTGGACAGGAGCTGGAGGCCGTTGCCGGGGGTGCCGTTGGCGAACTGGTAGGTGAACACGTAGGCGACGCCGTTGCTGTCGGTCCGGATCGTGCACCCGGACCGGCCGAAGCCGTTGGCGCTGTTGACGTTGTTGGTGGCCGGGGTGATCTGGCGGCTGGTCCAGCTGTCCCCGCCGTCGGTCGAGGTCGCCACGACCAGCGGCTGGGAGGTGCCGGGTACGCCACGGAACGCCGCCGAGCAGACGTAGGTGTTGCCGAAGAACGGGCTCGACTCGGCGTTGTCCGCCCACACCTGTTCCTTATCGGAGAACAGGGCCGAGTTCTGCTTGCTGGCGATCACCGGTGCCTGCCAGTTCGCCTGGTTCGACACAATGGCCTGGGTCAGGCCGCCCGAGGCTGGGCCGTCGATCCGGGACACCGCGATGGCCTCGAACCCCTTGAAGCCGGCCTGGCCGGGGAAGTTGGAGGTCAGGTTGGCGTAGTAGAGCCGGGACCCGTTGGCCCACGAGAAGCCGCCGTTGCGGTACACGGGGCCGAACGCCACCGCCGGGTCGCCGTCGGAGACCAGCCCGGCCTCGTAGTAGCCGGGCAGCGTGCCGATCGGCCCGACCTGCGGCTCGCACGGCGGGTCAGCATCGCCGACCGCCCCGGTACAGTTGCGGGCGCTCCAGCCGGTATAGGTCGGCTGGAACCAGCTGGTTCCGCTGTTGAAGGAGAAGTAGACGCCTGAGACGCCGACCCCCTCGGTGAAGGGACAGTCGTTGTCGAGCCCGGCGTTGCAGGCCTCCATGTCGATGTTGTCGTTCGAGCCTGCCGCCAGCACACCTGGGTGGTTGGCGTCGATCGCCACCGCCGGCTCGTTCTGCTTGTTCGCTGAGAACGGCGAGCTGGGGCTCCCGACGGTGACCAGTGTGTCGGCGTTGAGCGCGTGGGCGCTCCCCGCCGGTACCACGAGTAGCGCCGCGACGGCAGCGATGGCCAGTGCGCGCAAGGGCTTGCGCATGCATCCTCCTTTCGGCTCGGAGGCGAGGAGTGAATGCGCAGGTAGCCGCCCAGGACTTCGCCTCCGTCGCCTCCATCCCAACCAATAAGGCGTTCGGAGAGGCTTCCGCGTTACAGCGGCCAGCTCGTGAAGCAGGTTCGGTCAACCGATCGGCCCAATGGTCCAGAATAAGCGGCCCCTATCGATGTCCAGATAAATATCGCTGGATGGTCGCGTGCCACCTGCGTTTCCCCAGCTCGGCACAGCGCTCAGTGGAGCGTAGACAACTGCTCCAGGGACCAGGCGGTGACAAATGCCCGGCAGCTGGCGGACCTGCTGAGTGGCTCGGACGCCGTGGTCGTCAGCACGGGTTGATGGATCAGGCCTGGGTTGGAACCTTCCGGGCGGCCGTGGTGTAGGAAGGGTGAGATGCCACAACGGAGCGCATCCCGGATTGCCGTCAGTCTGGCCGGCCTGCTGCTGGCCGCTAGTGGCCTGGCCGGCTGCGCCGCTGGCAAGCCGGCCAATCCGATGGGCGTCCCCGCCGCCGCGGCGGCTAGCACCACGGCTGCCAGCCAGCTGCGGCCGATCACCCTCGCCGACGCCAAGCACTGCCCGGTCACGCTGCCCCGCAGCGGCGGACCGCCCGGGATAGCACCCGACGCCTTCTTTGGCTGGGGCGCCTCCTACGGCAACGGCACCCTCTGGGTGGGTGGGCTGTGGCCGCGCGGAGTGATCGAGGCGGGACCGGACTTCGTCGCCAAGGACGGCTCGATCGGCATGAAGTTCGGCTGGTGGCGGGCGGCCAGAGGCAAGCTGACGATCACCGGCCGGCGTCTTGACGCCCCCGCCCCGCCCGCGCGGCCATTCGTCCCCGACGGGTACGGCGCCACCGGCTTTCAGGCCAGCGGCGTTGATTTCCCGACCGAGGGTTGCTGGGAGATCACCGGGGCGCTGCCCTCGAGCAGCCTGAAGTTCGTGACCTTCGTGATCGAGAAGAGGGCATAGGCCGACCAGGTACCAGCGGAACATCGGGGTCAGCAGCCCGGGCCGCTCGAGCACAGGACCGGGAGTGGCTGACTTTGGGGCTTGGCGCTGTCACCATTGCCGGTATGCCAGGAGGCGACGTCATCGGGCGCGAGCCGGAGCTCGGCTTGGTGGCTGACTTCCTCGACCGTTCCGACGACGGACCGGCCGGATTCGTGATCGAGGGCGAGCCGGGGATCGGGAAGTCGACGCTCTGGCTCGCGGCGGTCGCAGCCGCACGCGAGCGAGGCCTGCTCGTGGTTTCGTCGCGACCGGCGGAGGCCGAGCGGGGCCTCACGCATGTCGGGCTGGGCGACCTGTTCGATGACGCTCTCGCGGACGTCGCTCCTCTGCTCTCGACGCCGAGGCGCCGTGCGCTCGAGATTGCGCTCCTGCGCGAGGAGGCCGCGAACGATCCGGTCGATCAACGCGCGCTCGGCGTGGCCGTACGCGACGTTCTGCACCTGCTCAGCGAGCGGAAGCCGATGCTGCTTGCGGTCGACGACGTCCAGTGGCTCGACCCGTCCTCGTCGAGCACGCTTGCGTTCGCGCTGCGAAGACTTGCCGCCAGTCCGACGCTCGTGCTGCTCGCCCGACGCCTCGTCGATGGCGCCGAGCGGTCGGAGCTGGAGCAGGCGCTGCATGCGGAGCGCGTCCAGCGGCTGCGGGTGGGACCGCTCAGCGTCGGTGCGCTCCATCGGCTCCTGCACGACCGCTTCGGGAGGCCCTTCGCGCGCCAGACACTGCTCCGCATCCACGAGCGGTCGGGCGGCAATCCATTCTTCGCGTTGGAGCTGGCACGCGTGCTCGACGGGGACATCGACCCCCTCGACCCGCTCCCGGTTCCGGAGACGCTGGACGAGCTCGTCCGGGCGAGGCTCGCCGGGCTTCCCGCGGCGACGCGCGACGCGCTCGCGCTTGCCTCGGCGCTCGGGACGCCGTCGGCGTCGCTCCTGGAGCGGGCGGGAGTCGCGGCCGACGTGCTCGCGCCGGCGGCCGCCGCCCACGTGATCGAGCGCGA
>DATENJ010000249.1:0-3395 GCA_035275125.1 Actinomycetes bacterium
GACCCAGCAGGCGATGGGGTCGCGCTTGCCCTTGACCTCGATGGGGTCGAGGGGGCGGGCGATCGCCAGGTGCTTGATGGCGTCGTGGGTGGCGGGGCCGAGGACGACCTGGCCGGCCTCGGCGACCTCCTGCTCGAGGCGGGCGGCGAGGTTGACGGTGTCGCCGATGGCGGTGAAGTTGCGGAACTCGTCGCTGCCGATGTTGCCGATGAGGGCGGGGCCGGTGTTGACGCCGACCCGGAACCGGGGCCAGTCGGTCTCGCGCTCGGCCACCGCCTCGATGGCCGCCTGCATCCCGAGGGCCGCCCTGGCCGCCCGCAGGGCGTGGTCGGGCTGGCGGGCCGGGGCGTTGAACAGGACCATGACGGCGTCGCCGACGAACTGGACGACCGTGCCCCCGTTGGCCAGCAGCACCGGCACGGCCCGGCCGAAGTACTGGTTGAGCATGCCCACCACCCGGTCCGGGGTGGTCCGCTCGGAGAACGGCGTGAACCCGCGCAGGTCGGCGAACAGCACCGTCACCTCGGCCACCTCCCCGCCGAGGGCGGCCTGGGTCGGGTCGGCCAGCAGGGCGGTGGCGACGTCGGGCGACATGTACTGGCGGAACAGCCCGTCGAGCTGGCGGTACAGCCGGGCGTTCTCCAGCCCGATGGACAGCTGGCTGGCCAGGGCCCGCAGCAGCCACCGGTCCCGGTCGGCGAAGGGCCCCGCCGACCGGCGCACGTCCAGCACCCCGGCCGCCCGGTCCTTGACGGTCAGCGGCAGGACCAGCCTGCCCCCCTCGCCCTCGGTCTCCTCGACCGGCTCCAGCGACTTCAGCGACGCCCCGCAGGGGTCGCCGCCGTCGGTGGCCGACTGCTCGGCGTCGCCTTCCGCCTCCGGCCAGCCCTCGGCCCGCATCGAGGCCGGGAACACCAGCTGCTCGCCCTCGACCAGCCCGACCCGCAGCGCGTCCGGCTGCAGCGCCTGGCTGGTCAGCTCGACCCCGCGCTCCAGCAGCTGGCGCTCGTCGAGGATCACCCGCGCCTCGGCCCCCACGGCGACCAGGGCCCGCAGGCGCTGGATCTGCTCGCGCTCGGCCACCAGGGCCTCGGCCGCCCGCTCGAGCACCTGGGCCTGGCCCTCGGTCAGGTCGAAGCGGTCGGCCAGGTCGGCCACCACCCGCCCGACCGGCCGGGCGCCGTTGCCCTGGGGCGCCTGCATGGCCTCGACCAGCGCCTCGAGGGCGGCGGCGTGCTCCCGGCGGCTCTGCTCGAGCGTCTCCTGGAGGTAGATGCCGTGGAACAGGCTGGACCAGGAGCCCTCCCGCGCGTACTGCACGTGCACGCTGTAGAACACGAAGGCGAAGGCGAACGCCATCAGCAGGTGCCACTCCCACCAGGAGGCGGCCCAGTTGCGGGCAAGGGCGACCGCGATCATGGCCTCGGCGAGCAGGGCGAAGGCGGTGAGGACGGCGATCAGGATCACCGACGGCCGGCGCCGGTGCAGCCGGAAGTAGCGGGCCGAGGCCAGCGTGTAGAGGGCGACCCCGGCGATGGCCATGGCGGTCAGGGGGCCCTTGGTGGCCTCCTCGGGCAGGGCGCGGTCCAGTGGTGGCAGCCCGAACAGCGAGACCACCGCCCAGACGACCAGCACGGCGAACAGCCCGCCCCGGAGCAGGTCCTGGCGGCGCAGGATGGCGTCGGCCCGCTCCCTGGTCAGGTCGATCGACGAGAGGGCGGCGAACACGGCCGCCAGCAGCAGGCCCACCGGGGTGGCGATGGCGAACCCGGCGTTGCGCCCGGTGAGCACCACCTGCGGCGTGGCCAGGGCGTGCAGCAGCAGGAACCCGGCGCTGGACAGGAACACCAGCGAGATCAGGAACAGGCGGGCGTCGGCCCGGCGGCGGGCCACCTCGCTCATGCGCACCCCGAGGGCCACGTTGACCCCGGCCACGGCCACCACCAGCCCGAAGTGGATGCCATGGTGCTCGAGGATGACGTCGAAGTGGGGCTGGGCCAGGAGCAGCCACAGCCCGGCCAGCGGCAGGATCAGATGGAACGCCCAGACGCCGACGCGCAGGGTCGCCCGTCTCGGTACCGCCGCGGTCATGTCAGTCGTCCGGTTCGCGGCGGCCCCGTGCCACCTCCGCGAGGGCGTCCCGGTCGAGCTGGTCGCCGGCGACGACGGCGATCCGGCAGGGGGTGACCGCCCGCAGGGTGGCCGTGCGCCGGTTCCCCTCGAGCAGGGCCATCTCGCCGACGACCGCTCCAGGCCCCAGCTCGGTCACGGGGTTGCCGTCGATCTCGACCATCAGCACGCCGTCGAACAGCAGGTAGACGTCGCTGCCGGTGTCGCCCTGCTCGACAAGGGTCTCGCCGGTCTTCAGCCGGCGGAACGCGGGGTTGCCGTCGATGATGGCCACCGACAGCCGCCGCTCGAGGGCCGTCTCGGCCGCGACCACCAGCGCCGGCGAGTCCTCGTCGCCCCATGGGGTGCGCTGCAGCTCGGTCTCGCGGAACCAGCGGTCGAAGTCGATCCGGCCGGTCTTGGCGACCAGCGTCCCCTCGTGGTCGTAGATCCAGTGCCGCGGGAACGGGCTGGCCCCGACGACCTCATAGACGGCCCGGCCGTCGGTGTGGATCGTCAGGGCCAGGGTCGACCAGGCGGCCGGGGCGACCAGCTGCACGAACGGTGGGCGGCGGATGCGCCGGGGGGCCGGGGCACCGGTGCGGCCACCGGCCGACTGCACGAACCGGACCCAGCCGTCGCCCAGCTCGGGCTTGGGGCGGACGTCGGGGAACGGCATCGCCGCGAAGGTCAGGTCGCGGGAGCCCAGCCGCAGGGTGGTGCTGCCGATGCGGCCGCCGCCGGCGTGGCCGTGCTCGACGATGCGCCCGTCCTCGACCTCGATCCAGGCCCGCAGCTCGTTGGCGAACCGGAAGCGGTCGGCGGCCTGGAGCGCGCCCAGGTCCTCGAGCTGCTCCGGGGGCGGCGGGTCGTAGTGGGCGATGCCGAGGCGGAACGCCAGCTCCGTTCCGGCGCCTTCCATCGCCCCGAGCGGGATCCACGACAGCGAGGTGACCGACGACTCGATGCGCAAGGGCGAGCTCCTTTTCTGGTCCGGCCGCATTCTCCCTGGCCTGCCTGCTCCACGCTAGGGGGTTCCGCCCGGGTCGTGCTGGCGGGGCAGCGGCGGCGCTGGCGGTCCCGTCACCGCCGGGAGGCCATCGTCAGGTGCCCAGCCGGGCGGTTCGGCGGGGCGGCCGAGCAGGCACCGGGCCCTGGCGGCGGTGTCGGGGACGAACGGCCAGGCGGCCACCCCGAGGGCGTCGAGCAGCGGGAGCAGGCGGGTCAGCTCGCGGTGGGCGTCGGGGTCGGGGAGGCGCCAGGGCTCGGTGACGGCCAGGCGGCGG
>DATENJ010000250.1:0-8480 GCA_035275125.1 Actinomycetes bacterium
CGACGTGCAGGCCGGCCGCCGCCAGACGGCCGAGGCCTGGCTGGCCAGGGCCGAGGCGCTGGCCGAGAGCGACGTCCAGCTCGGCGCCGTCCTCGGCATCCGGGGCATGAACGCCTCCGACATGGGCGACTACCCCGCCGCCTTCCAGCACCTCCAGGGCTCGGTGGAGCGGTCCGGGCGGGGCGGCGACCCGCGCCAGCAGGCCTGGTCGCTGTCGATCCTGGCCCGCGCCCACCTGCTGCGCGACGAGCGCAGCCAGGCCGCGGTCGCCCTGGCCGACTCGCTCGAGCTGGTCCGGGCGGAACGCTGGATGGCGTTCCTGCCCTGGCCGGAGGCGCTCAAGGGCGAGCTCGACCTCCGCGCCGGCAACGTCGATGCGGCCACCGAGCAGCTCGAGCACGCCTGGGCCCTTGCCACCCATCTCGGCGACCCCTGCTGGGAGGGCATGGCCGCCCGCGGTCTCGGCCTGCTCAGCGCCGCCCGCGGCGACCAACCCGGCGCCACCGCCTGGCTGACCGAGGCCCACACCCGCTGCAACCGGACCACCGACCGCTATCAGTGGGTGAGCGCGCACGTGCTCGACGCCGTGATCGGCATCGCCATCGACCAGGACGACGAGCCCGACGCCGCCCGCCTGGTCGACGCCCTGGCCACCCTGGCCGCCCGCGGCGATATGCGCGAGCTGGTGGTTCGCGCCCAGATCCACCGCAGCCGCCTCGGCGACCCCTCCGCCCTGGCCACCGCCCGCATGCTCGCCACCGGCATCGACAACCCCGCCCTGGAACCACTCCTCAACGGCCACCGGTAAGCGAACGACGAAGACCCCCCCGGGAGCGGGAGGGTCTCCGACGATGCCGTGGATGCGAGCGGGTTAGCGGACCTGCCAGGGCTTGGGCTGCTCGAACTCCCCGTTGCGCACGCCGGCCAGGAAGGCCTCCCACTCGTGGGCGTTGAAATGCAGCACCGGACCGTTGCGGTCCTTGGAGTCGCGCACGGCGACCTCGGCGGGGTCGAGGGCGACCTCGACACAGCCGTTGGTGCCGCTGCGGCTGCTCTTGCGCCACATCGCGCGAGACAGGTCCACGGTTCAGCTCCTTTCGGATCGATCCAGTTGGGACTGGATGGTGCCGAGGGTCCGGATGGACTCGCCCGGGTTCTGCGCCGCGGCCCGCAGGTGATCGAAGAGCTTGTTGTACCGGCGGGTCACCTCGGACCCTTCGAGGTACAGGTCGCTCCCGGTGTTCTCGATGTAGACGACGTCGGGATCCGCGGACTCGCGATAGTGGAGGATGGTGAACTCTCCATCCATCCCAGCGTGCGCGCCGCTGGTGAACGGCAGCACCTGGAGGGTGACGTTGGGCAGCTTGGCGACCTCGATCAGGTGCCCGAGCTGCTCGGCCATGACCGGCGGCTGGCCGACGTGCCGGCGCACGACGGCCTCGTCGAGGACCACCCAGTACTCGGGGGCGTCCTCGCTCGTGAGCCGCTCCTGCCGGTGGAGCCGCAGCTCGAGGCGCCGCTCGATGTCGCCGGGCTTGGCGTCGAGCCGGATGGCCTCGAGCACGGCACGGGCGTAGTCCTGGGTCTGGAGCAGTCCCGGGACGAGCTGGGTCGAGTACTGCCAAATGGTCGAGGCGTCGGCCTCGAGCCCGGCCACGGCGATGTTGGGCAGGTCCTTGTACTCCTGCCACCACTGCTGCTGGCGGCGTTCGCGCGCGATCTGCAGCAGCTGGTCGCGCTGGGTCCCCGTGACGCCGTAGGTGTCGAGGAGATCCCGCAGGTCGCGCGCTCGGATGCCGACCTGGGCGGTCTCCATGCGCGAGACGGTGGAGGCGGAGAGCTCCAGCTTCTCCCCCACCTCCTCGATGGTGAGGCCGGCGTCGTCGCGGAGCTGCCGCAATGCTCGGGCCAGCCGTCGCTCACGGACCGTCGGGCTTCTTCTCGGCACGGGAACACATCTCCTTCCAACGGCGGCGGAGTCTAGCGCATTGGCGCATCTCGCGGATTGCATCTTGCACAGGGTCGATCGCGAGCAGGATCTCCGGTGGACGTTGGCGACAAGCGAACAACCCGCTGAGGCGAACGAACCGGAAGAATGCCCTACGGACAGGGCAGACGGTCCCGACCCAGCGAGGTGGGCGGAGCATACCGCCGGGTCTCTCATTCAACAACCCTCAATATGGGTCACACAGTTTGCAAGTTGCAATCCGGGTATCTCGGGTTATCATGGAACCGACGCCCGGCGGGTTTCCGCCGAGTAGGGAGGCAGAGATGACGCAACCCATTCCCTGGATCGGGCTGGCCGCCATCGTGGCCATGTTCGTCCTCCCGCTGCTCCCGGCCTGGCTGTTCGAGGGGCCACGCACCATCAAGCGGTACCCACGGCGGGTGGTGTGCGGCGACTGCGGCGAGCGGTGGACCGAGGACCACAGCTGCGCCCTCGAGGTCACCGTGACCCGGCCGACACTCCGGGCCGAGCTCCGCAGGGTCAGCCCGGGCCGTGCGCTGGCGCGCCGGGCCGCGCGCTCCTCAGCCGCCAGGCGCTTCTAGGGACTCGACCGCATCGGTTATCGTTGTCCCTCCTAGCCGGCTCGTCCGGATGCACGCCGACCGCCGCCCTGGTCGTCCTCTGTAGGACCTCTGACCGGGCCCGACCTCAGGAGGGCGATGAAGGTGGACCTCGCGACCGCGAACTGGCGCAAGAGCAGCCACAGCGGAGCCAACGGCTGTGTCGAGGTGGCCCGTGGGGGCGACCAGATCGCCGTGCGGGATTCCAAGGACCCCTCCGGGCCCGTGCTGGTGTTCACCGCCCATGAGTGGCGGGCGTTCCTCGACGGCGTGCGTGACGGGGAGTTCGGCAGCCCCTAGCTGGCGCTGGGAACCACGATCTGCTGGACGGCCCAGCTGTTGCCGTCGGGGTCCTTGAAGAACACGAACCGGCCCCAGGGGAAGTCCTGGACCTCGCTGACCTCGACGCCTCGGGTGGCGAGGTGGTCGTGGGCGGCGTCGATGTCGGAGACGACGATCTGCAGGCCGGTGACCGAGCCGGGCTCGGCGTCGGTGACGCCGGTGCCGAGGGCGATCGAGCAGGCGGAGCCGGGCGGGGTCAGCTGGACGAAGCGGAGCTCGTCGCTGATCTTGTGGTCGTGGTCGGCGTTGAAGCCGACCTGCTCGGTGTAGAAGCGCTTGGCCCGGTCGACGTCGGTGACGGGGACCGCGACCAGCTCCAGCTTCCAGTCCATGGCGCGTCCTTTAACGGATGGGGCGACAGGTGGGCACACCCTATCGTGGGTGGTATGCGAACGACCGCCATCACCTATCCGCCGGAGCTGCCGGTCAGTCAGCGGCGGGGGGAGATCGCCGAGGCCATCCGGGACCATCAGGTCGTGGTGGTGGCGGGGGAGACCGGGTCGGGGAAGACGACCCAGCTGCCCAAGATCTGCCTGGAGCTGGGGCGGGGGGCGGCCGGGATGATCGGGCACACCCAGCCGCGGCGGCTGGCCGCCCGGACGGTGGCCGAGCGGGTGGCGGCCGAGCTGGGGACCGAGCTGGGGCGGACGGTCGGCTACCAGGTCCGGTTCACCGACCGGGTCGGCCGGGACACGCAGATCAAGCTGATGACCGACGGGATCCTGCTGGCCGAGCTGGAACGGGACCGGTCGCTGCGGCGCTACGACACGATCATTCTCGACGAGGCCCACGAGCGCAGCCTCAACGTCGACTTCCTGCTCGGCTACCTGGCCCGGCTGCTGCCCCACCGGCCCGATCTCAAGCTGATCATCACCTCGGCCACCATCGACCCCGAGCGGTTCAGCCGGCACTTCGGTGGCGCACCGGTGGTCGAGGTGTCCGGCCGCACCTATCCGGTCGAGGTCCGCTACCGGCCGCTCGGGGAGGACGCCGACGACGACCGTGACCAGGCCCAGGGGATCCTGGACGCGGTGGACGAGCTGTGCCGCGAGGGTCCCGGGGACGTCCTGGTGTTCCTCAGCGGGGAGCGGGAGATCCGCGACACCGCCGAGGCCCTGCGCGGCCACGACTTCCCCCGAAGCCCGGGCGGGGTGGAGGTGCTGCCGCTGTACGCTCGGCTGGCCGCGGGCGAGCAGCACCGCGTGTTCCAGGCCCACACCGGGCGGCGGGTGGTGCTGGCGACCAACGTGGCCGAGACGTCGCTGACCGTGCCGGGCATCAAGTACGTGGTCGACCCGGGCACGGCCCGGATCTCCCGCTACAGCCACCGGTCCAAGGTGCAGCGCCTGCCGATCGAGCCGATCTCCCAGGCGTCGGCCGACCAGCGCAAGGGCCGCTGCGGGCGCACGTCCGACGGCATCTGCATCCGGCTCTACTCCGAGGACGACTTCGCCAGCCGGCCCGAGTTCACCGAGCCGGAGATCCTGCGCACCAACCTGGCCTCGGTGATCCTCCAGATGACCTCGCTGCGGCTGGGCGACATCGCCCGGTTCCCGTTCATCGACCCGCCCGACCGGCGCAGCGTCAAGGACGGCCTCGACCTCCTCGGCGAGCTGGGCGCCCTCGACGGCGGCCGCCTGACCCGGCTGGGCCGCAAGCTGGCCCAGGTCCCGGCCGACCCGCGGCTGGCCCGGATGCTGCTGGAGGCGGGCCGGCTCGGCTGCGCCCGCGAGGTGCTGGTGATCGTGGCCGCCCTGTCCATCCAGGACCCGCGTGAGCGCCCGGCCGACCGGCAGGAGCGGGCCGACGAGCTCCACCGCCGCTTCGCCGACCAGCGCTCCGACTTCCTGACCTGGCTCAACCTCTGGCGCTACCTGCACGAACGCCAGGCCGAGCTGTCCTCCAACCAGTTCCGCAAGCTGTGCCGGGCCGAGCTCCTCAACTACCTGCGGGTGCGCGAGTGGCAGGACCTGCACGGCCAGCTCCGCTCGGTCGCCCGCGACCTCGGCATCAGGCGCAACCCGCCCACCGACGAGCCCGACGCCGACCGCGTCCACACCGCCCTGCTGGCCGGTCTGCTCAGCCACATCGGGGTCAAGCAGGGCGACACCCGCGAGTACCTGGGGGCGCGGGGGACCAGGTTCGCCGTCTTCCCCGGGTCGGCGCTGGCCAAGAAGCCGCCGCAGTGGGTGATGGCCGCCGAGCTGGTCGAGACCTCGCGGCTGTGGGCCCGGGAGGTCGCCCGGATCGAGCCCCAGTGGGCCGAGGGCCTGGCCGCCCACCTGGTCAGGCGGAGCTACGCCGAGCCGCACTGGTCGAGGTCGCGGGGTGCGGTCATGGCCACCGAGCGGGTCACCCTGTACGGGATCCCGCTGGTCGTCGACCGGCAGGTCAACTACGCCAGCGTCGACCCCGAGGCGGCCCGCGAGCTGTTCCTGCGCCACGCCCTGGTCGAGGGCGACTGGGAGACCTCGCACCAGTTCTTCGCCCGCAACCGGCGGCTGCTGGAGGAGGTCGAGCAGCTGGAGCACCGGGCCCGCCGCCGCGACATCCTGGTCGACGACCACACCCTGTTCGACTTCTACGACCAGCGCATCCCCGACGAGGTGGTCTCGGCCCGCCACTTCGACACCTGGTGGAAGGGGGCCAGCCAGGAACGGCCTGACCTGCTCGACTTCGAGCGGTCGATGCTGATCGAGGAGGCCGCCGACGCCCCCGACGCCGGCGACTACCCCGACAGCTGGCACCAGGACGGGCACCGGCTGCGCCTGAGCTACCAGTTCGAGCCGGGCAGTGACGCCGACGGCGTCACCGTCCACATCCCCCTGGCCGTGCTCAACCAGGTCGAGCCGGACGGCTTCGACTGGCAGGTCCCGGGGCTGCGCCACGAGCTGGTCACCGAGCTGATCCGGTCGCTGCCCAAGGCGATCCGGCGCAATTTCATCCCGGCGCCCAACTGGGCCACCTCGGCCCTGTCGCGGATCGGCCCGGCCGACGGCCCGCTGGTCGAGGTCCTTGGCCGCGAGCTGGAGCGGGCCGGGCCGGTCGAGGTCCCGCCCGAGGCGTTCGACCTGACCAAGGTGCCCGACCACCTGCGCATGACCTTCCGGGTGGTCGACCGGGCCCAGGGCCGTCGTGGTCGCGGCCCGGCGCGGGTGGTGGGCGAGGGCAAGGACCTCGAGACGCTGAAGCAGCGGCTGGCCCCGCGGGTGCGGGCCGCCATCGCCGCCGCGGCCCCTGGCCTCGAGCGCGACCGGGTCACCACCTGGGACCTCGGCACCCTGCCCCGGGTGGTGGAGGAGGGGCGTGGCGGCCGGACCGTCAAGGGGTTCCCGGCGCTGGTGGAGGAGGACGGCCGGGTGGCCGTGCGGCTGCTGGAGACCGAGACCGAGCAGGCCGCGGCCATGTGGGCCGGCACCCGCCGGCTGCTCCTTGAGGCGATCCCCTCGCCGGTGAAGTTCGTCCTCGGCCGCCAGACCAACCAGGCCAAGCTCACCCTGAGCCGCTACCGGCACGGGAGCGCCACCGACCTGTTCGCGGACTGCCTGGCCGCGGCGGCCGACGACCTGATCGCCGCCAACGGCGGCCCGGCCTGGGACGAGGCCGGGTTCGGGCGGCTGCTGGCCGCCGTCCGGGGCGAGCTGGCCGGCGCCACCCTCGAGGTCGTCTCGGGGGTCGAGCGGGTGCTGGCCGTGGCCGGCGAGGTCGAGGGCCGAATGGCCGAGCTGGCCAACCCGGCCTTCGCCCCGGCCGTGGCCGACGTCCGCGCCCAGCTCGACGACCTCATCTACCCGGGATGGGTGACCGCCACCGGTCGCCGCCGGCTACCCGACGTGCTCCGCTACGCCCGGGCCATGAGGCTTCGCCTCGACCGGCTGCCCGGCGACCTGACCGCCGACGCCGAGCGCATGGAGAGCGTCGCCCGGGTCACCGACGCCTGGCGGCGGGCCGCCGACCGTCCTCCAGCGACCCGCCCCGATCCCGCCGCCCTGGCCGAGATCCGCTGGCTGCTGGAGGAGCTGCGCGTCAGCTACTTCGCCCAGTCCCTCGGCACCGCCCACCCAGTCTCGGAGAAACGGGTGCTCCGCGCGATCGACCGCCTTGGCGGCTGAGCCGTCCCGGGTGCCTTGACAATGGGACGCGGCAGCGCCGATGGTCCTTGTGCCCGGCTCGCCTGGTGCCCGGCGTGCTGAGCCCGCGGGAGGCCTGATGGACGTGCCAGCCGAACGGTCGACCCGGACCGCTGGCCCCCATCCCCATCCCCATCCCGCGGCACGGCATGACGCCGGGCCGCGCCGCCGCCGGCCCACCGGGGAGCCGCCGCCGCTGCCCCACCACCTCCAGACCAGCGGGGTCAGGTGGCTGGTGGCCACGCTCGTGCTGGTCGTGCTGGCCGTCGTGGTCTTCGCCAGGGGCCTGCACGGCCTGGCCGTCGACGTGGCCGTCTTCGACGCCGCCGTGGTCGGCTGGCTGGGCGGGATCGACCTGCCCGGCTTCCGGGCGGTGATGCGCGGGCTGGCCGCCCTCAGCTCCTGGTGGGTCCTGAACCCGGTGGGCTACGCGCTGATCGTCGTCCTGCTGGTGCTGCGCCGGTTCCGGCACCTGATCATCTGGCTGGTCCTCACCAACGTGCTGTCGAATCTCAGCACCGGCATCATCGGCCCGGTCGCCCAGCGGCCGCGGCCGTTCGGGGCCGAGATCCACGAGGGCTGGGGCGGCTGGGCCATGCCACCACTGCACGTCACCTTCCTCGCCGCCGGGCTGGTGACGATCCTGTACACGCTGGTGCCGGAGGGCCGCTGGCGCAACACCGGCAAGTGGGTGGTGACGGCGCTGGTCACCCTGAACGCCATCGGCCGGATGGCCCTCGGCGCCGACGGCCCGACCGACGTGCTGGTCGGGGTGGCCCTCGGAGTCACGATCCCGCTGCTCGCCTTCCGCTGGTTCACCCCCAACGAGGTGTTCCCGGTCGCCTACCGCCGGGGCAGCGGCGCCCACCTGGACATCGGCGGCGCCCGCGGCCAGGCGATCCGGCGCGGGCTCGAGGACCAGCTCGGCCTCGAGGTCACCGAGGTCAAGCCGTTCGGCCTCTCGGGGTCGGCCGGCTCCACCCCCCTGCGGATCACGATCGCCGGTGACCCCCCGGCCCAGTTGTTCGGCAAGCTGTACGCCCAGAACCACCTGCGCTCGGACCGCTGGTACAAGCTCGGCCGGGAGCTGCTCTACGGACGGCTGGAGGACGAGAAGCCGTTCAACACCGTGCGCCGGCTGGTCCAGCAGGAGGACTACGCGCTGTCGCTGATGCAGCGCGCCGGGCTGCCCAGCCCGACCCCGTTCGGGTTCGTCGAGCTCACCCCCGAACGCGAGTACCTGCTGGTCGCCGAGTTCTTCGACGGCGCCGTCGAGCTCGGCGAGGCACAGGTCGACGACCAGGTGATCGACGACGGCCTCGGCATCATCCGCAAGCTGTGGGACGCCGGGCTGGCCCACCGCGACATCAAGCCGGCCAACCTGCTGGTCCGCGACGGCCGCATGCAGCTGATCGACGTCGCCTTCGTCCAGGCCCGGCC
>DATENJ010000251.1:0-3870 GCA_035275125.1 Actinomycetes bacterium
GGCGGCCAGGCTGAGGGCGGCCAGCGCGGCCGTCACCCGCCGCCAGACGCCTGCCATGGCCCTCCTCTCGTCGGGTCCATCCTCGCATCCGGACGGTCCTGCGGGCCGGACAGTCGTATGCTGCAAGGAACACCCGACCCGGGCGCTGGAGTGTGATGATGGGACTGATGCAGCGGTTCTCGACCATCTTCAAGGCCAAAGCTTCGAAGACGCTGGACAAGTACGAGGATCCGAGGGAGACCCTCGACTACTCCTACGAGCGCACCCTGGAGATGCTCCAGAAGATGCGCCGGGCAGTGGCCGACGTCGCCACCTCCCGCAAGCGGATCGAGCTCCAGGCCCAGCAGCTCCAGCGCTCGGCCGAGAAGCTGGAGGGCCAGGCCAAGCAGGCCGTCACCCAGAACCGTGAGGACCTGGCCAGGGAGGCGCTGACCCGCCGGCAGGCGATCGCCACCCAGCTCACCGACCTCCAGGCCCAGCACGACCAGCTCAAGGCGGAAGAGGCCCGGATGGTCGAGGCCTCCCGGCGGCTCCAGGCCAAGGTCGACTCCTTCCGGATCCGCAAGGAGACGATGAAGGCCAACTACACCGCGGCCGAGGCCCAGACCAAGGTCAACGAGGCCATCTCCGGGATCGGCGAGGAGATGGGCGACGTCGGCCTGGCCATGCAGCGGGCCGAGGACAAGGTGGCCCAGATGCAGGCCCGCTCCGGCGCCCTTGACGAGCTGATGGCCTCGGGCGCCCTTGACGACGCCTCCATGTCGAGCGACCGGCTCCAGGCCGAGCTCGACCGCGGGTTCGCCGAGCCGGCGGTCGAGGCCGAGCTCTCCCGGCTGAAGGGCGAGCTCACCGGCGGCAGCACCACCGCCAAGCAGCTGGACGCCCCCGAGCAGAGCACCGACGCCCCAGTGGCCGAGCCGGTGGCCGAGGCCCCGGCCGAGGAGGAGCGGCGATGATCGTCCGGATCAGCGGTGAGGGGCAGTTCGACGTGCCCGAGAGCCACGTCGACGAGCTCAACCGGCTGGACGAGGACCTGACCAAGGCGGTCGACTCCGGCGACGAGGCCCAGTTCAAGAGCACCCTCGAGGCCTTGCTGACCAGCGTCCGCACTGCCGGCGAGGAGCTGCCGGCCGACTGGATCGGCCCCTCCGACCTGGTCCTTCCCAGTCCCGATTCCAGCATCCACGAAGTTCGCGAGGTCCTCGGCGACGAGGGGCTCATCCCGGGGTGACGATCTGATGGCGAGAACGCGGTTCCCGGCCGACGCCGGCCTGGCGAGCCGGATTGTCCTGACCTTGTTCCTGCTCGGCCTGCTGTACGTCGTCTTCGTGGCCGTGCTGGTGGCGCTCAAGGTCCCGCTGATCCTGATCCTGCTGATCGCCGGCGGGTTCCTGTTCTTCCAGTACTTCTTCTCCGACCGGATCGCCCTGTACTCGATGCGGGGGCGGGAGGTCTCGCCGGAGCAGGAGCCCGAGCTGCACCAGATGGTCGACCGGCTCTGCGCCCTGGCCGACATGCCCAAGCCCAAGGTCGCGGTGGCCGATCTCGACCTGCCCAACGCCTTCGCCACCGGGCGGAACCAGAAGCACGCCGTGGTCTGTGTCACGACCGGCATCCTGCGCCGGCTGTCCGCCCCCGAGCTGGAGGCGGTGCTGTCGCACGAGCTGTCCCATGTCGCCCACCGCGACGTGGCCGTGATGACCCTCGCCAGCTTCCTCGGCATCCTGGCCGGGTTCGTGGTCCGCTCCTCGATCTACGCCGGCGCCTACGGCGGCGGTGGCGGCTGGGGCCGGTCGAATGACCGCGACAACAACGCCGGGGCGGTGATCCTGCTGGTCGTGCTGGCCTCGGCGGTGGTCTACGCGCTCAGCTTCCTGCTCACCCGGCTGCTGTCGCGCTACCGGGAGCTGTCGGCCGACCGGGCGGGGGCGATCCTGATCGGCCGCCCGTCGCTGCTGGCCGCGGCCCTGGTCAAGATCACCGGCGACATGGGCCGGATCCCGACCCGCGACCTGCGCGCGGCCGAGCCCCTGAACGCCTTCTTCGTCGTCCCGGCGCTCGCCCCCGGGTTCAGCTTCTCGTCGCTGTTCGCGACCCACCCGCCGCTGGAACGGCGCCTTGAGCAGCTGGCCCAGCTGGAGGCCCAGCTCGGCCGGCCGGCGTGAAGTTCCTCGACGCGCTGCTGGGCCGCAGCAAGCCGAAGCAGCCGAAGCTGGACGCCCTGTTCGGAGTGACCGGGGCGGCGATCACCCTCGAGGCGGCGGCCGGGATGCGGGCCACCGGTCAGGCCGCGGTCTGCTTCAAGCCGGCCTCCGGGCAGGGGTTCGCGGCCGCCGCCGAGGAGCTCCACGACCTGCTCGAGCTGGCCGTGAAGGAAGCCGGTTCGACCGTGTCGGTGACCGACGACCGCTTCGGCTACCGCTGGGTGGTGCTCACCGACCCCGAGATGGAGGACCTGGTCACCAGCGTCCACCTGGTCAACTCGACCCTCGAGCAGTACGGGTTCGGGCCCCAGCTGCTCTGCTCGGTGTTCGCCTTCGCCGCGCCCGAGGGGCAGCGCTTCCACCTGGTCTACCTCTACAAGCGGGGCACCTACTACCCGTTCGCGCCGCAGGGTGGCGAGCGCCGGGACAACGAGCTGGAGCTGCGGGTCAAGGCCATCCTCGAAGGCGACCTGCCGATCGAGCCGGAGCTCGGCCGCTGGTTCGCCCTCTGGGGACTGCCGCTCGGCTGATAGCCTTGCTGTTCCGGCCGGCGCAGCGGCGCGCCGGCCGTGACCTGCCAGGAGGAGCGCGTGCCCGAGGTACTCGTCGTGGTGGCCCTTGGTGGGAACGCCATCTCCCCACCGGGGAGCGCCAGCCCCATCCCGGCCCAGTTCGAGGCGACCATGGAGACCGCCCACCACCTGGCCCACCTGACCGAGCGGCCGCTGCTGGTGACCCACGGCAACGGCCCCCAGGTCGGCAACCTGCTGCTCCGCAGCGACCTGGCCGCCGGCGTCCTGCCCCGGCTGCCCCTCGACACCTGCGTGGCCGACACCCAGGGCGGCATGGGCTTCATGCTCCAGCAGTGTCTCGACAACGCCTTCGCCCAGGCGGGGGTGCGACGCTCGACGGTCACCGTGGTCACCCGGACCGTGGTCGACGCCGACGACCCGGCGTTCCGGTCCCCCTCCAAGCCGATCGGCGACTTCTACGACGAGGCCGAGGCCCGCCGGCGGATGGACCGGCACGGCTGGGTGATGCGAGAGGACGCCGGCCGGGGCTGGCGCCGGGTGGTCCCGTCACCGGAGCCGAGGGAGATCGTCGAACAGCCGGCGATCGAGGCCCTGCTCGGCACGGGCGCGGTGGTGGTCGCGGCCGGTGGCGGCGGCATCCCGGTGGTCCGCCAGGCCGACGGCTCCCTTGCCGGGGTCGAGGCGGTGGTCGACAAGGACCTGGCCTCGGCCCTGCTCGCCGCCAACCTCGGCGCCGAGGTCCTGCTCGTCCTCACCGGGGTCGAGCACGTCGCCGTCGACTTCGGCCGCCCGACCCAGCGCGACCTGCACGAGCTGCGCGCCGCCGAGCTGGCCGAGCACGCCGCCGACGGCCAGTTCGCCCCCGGCAGCATGCTCCCCAAGGTCCAGGCCGTCCTCCGGTTCCTGGGCCAGGGCGGCCGCCGCGCCGTCATCACCACCCCCGAGCTGTCCGAGAAGGCCCTGGCCGGCGAGATCGGCACCCAGGTGACCCCATGAGCGGCCAGAGGGCGCCCCGGTGAAGCCGGAGGGGTCCGAGGAACCCCGGAGGGTGCCCCGGTGAGACGGAGGGGTCCGAGGAACCCCGGAGGTGCCTCGGTGAGACGGAGGGGTCCGGGGAACCCCAAGGGGGTGCC